>CAZHXK010000021.1:0-18804 GCA_964536565.1 uncultured Gammaproteobacteria bacterium | reverse complement strand
AGCTTTCTTCTTTGTTACTTTGCGTTTAGCTGGCTTACGTTTGGCAACCTTTCTTTTGGCTGGCTTACGTTTAGCTGGCTTTTTTTTCTTAGCAGGCATAAAACATTTCGCACCTCCTTTCATATCGCGATCGCCTTCACGTCCGCGAGCAACTCAAAACTTTTTCCTCCTAATAGTTTGAAAAAAATTTTGGTATTTGTTTTGATCTCGAGTTTTTATTTTGTGCTTGTGCACGCGTGCACTCGATGATCTTTTTTCGCAACTGCACAAAACAATTGCACGTATAGTATACAATTAAAAAAAAGTTTTCCGAAGTGTAAATAAAAAAAGATGTGCATAACTTTTTTCAAAAAAATTTCTAGAAAAAGATTCGCAAAAAAATTTTACGAAAAAAATCTTGATTAAAAATTTGTTACAAAAAAATCAGTAAAAGATTTCCTCCTCAGACGGTTGACAACAGATAAAAAATATGATAACGTTTTACGAAGTTCATTAAACCAAGTGAGGAGAGACTGTGAAATATATTTTGGTGGTACTTGTGTGCCTGTGTGCATGTACGGCGCATGCCGAGGAAATCGCTGTTATTATTGTCTCAAGTGATGCTCGTATCGACCAGGAGCTTCTCGATGATACAACCGAGTCTGTGCAATTCGCGATCAAGCAATCGCGCGGCGTAAAGACTATCCCCAAAGAAAAATTGGTGAGCCTGATTAAGTATCAGGGACCGAAGCAACCAGGCCCATGTTTTTTTGGCGAGGATTTGTCGCGAGTGAAGACACGCTGCGTAGCAAAAGCATTACAAAAAACTTCGGTAACGTACGCACTGATTGTGCAGGTGATTCCTTTTGAGGGTGCACACAAATTACAAACGTACACAGTGCATGCAGACCCCAACAAAAAAAATACACTTATTGTGTCGCGTCGATCCATCGTGATGTCAGACATCCCAGCCTTTATCAGTGCATGCGAGGATGCGGTCACGCGAAGGTATGATGCGCTCGTGAAAGTTGTTGAAGTGAGGAAGCTGAGACAGTTTGAGTATCTTCCGCGCCGACATGCACGACGCGTTATGGATCCTGGAGAAGTTCCAGTTCCGATGGCGGTTGTACCTGTTGTTAGTAGGAAGCCATATTACACATGGACAGCGGTAAGCACGGGGATACTAACGGCGGGATTTGGAGTTACGGCACTCGTGTTCGGAATCCAGTCGGCGGATGCTAAATCGGAGATCACTCGATGTGCTGAAATGCCGTGCCCTGAACTGCAGGGAGAAACGCGTGATGCGTTCATTGAAGACGGTAAGCATAAAACTGAGATGGCAAACATCATGCTTGGTATTGCCTCAGGACTGGCTGTTACAACGGTGGTATTCGCTGTATTGAGTGGAATGGAGGATGAAGCAGAATCCATACCATCGGTTACCATCATGCCCTTGTCAGACGGAGCTCAGATTCACATGGGCCTCTCGTTCTGATTACATCCCTCTTAACAAGAGGGATTTTTTAATTAAAAAAACCTCTCCAGAATAGGAGAGGTGGGGCGCTACAGGAGCGTTGCGTGAATGATGCGGCCTGCGTGAGGCCAGTCATCAGCAACAGTAACCTGCGGCATGAGTCGAGCAAATTTGTGCATGTCATGCGGTTGGAATGCGATACGATGAGTAACGCTCTTCATATATCCAAGAACCTCAACACGATCATCCACAAAGTGAGTCAGGCCAAGTTCCTGTGCGATAGGATGTTTTCCATCGCGCCTCAGGCAGAAGTGCACATGTGCCGGCAGCATGCCGGTACGCGCATAAAACCCGTTGTGGAGAAGCCACTCCAAAGTTTTACGCTGAACGTTTTCTCCACACTTGGAGATGATGAACGAGTCATCAGGGCCAAATCGTGTCACAAGTCCTGCAACTTCCTCAAACACATGAGGTACTGCTGTTGAATCGAGATACCGATCTGAAAAGAACGATGTGTCTGTTTTGTCATTGACGCGATCGATGACCACGCCGCCTACATCGAAACCAATCCGATGTTTCTTCATTATATGTTCCTTTAGTGTCTTTCTCGACACCTGCAAAGCTTGTGATTCGCATTGTTTATGTCTTTGTTTGATGCGACTATATCACATATTCAGATGTAGTCAATACCTGGCGGGTCATCTTATGTGTGGTATACTTACTCTCTATGAAATCACAAGCAAATCACCACGTCAGCTTCAAAAAAATGCGATCCGTATTTTTCTTTTTACTGATAGCAATATTATCGCTAGCCATGATGTGGCTTCTTAATCCATTCTTCTTCCCGTTGTTTTGGTCAGCAGTTATCGGTGTGATGTTTTATCCGACGTATCAAAAAATACTTAGATACACAAAAAATAGTAACGTCAGTTTATCGGCAGTTCTACTGCTTGTTTTGGTCGTCATTATTCTGCCGCTCGCTGTTATTGGAACACTACTCGTAAAGGAGTCGTTCGAGTTGTATCAATCGGTGCAACAATCAGGCATCTTCACGAATGTAGATGTAAACGATGTATCCAATCGACTGCAGAACTCATTTGTAGGGCCATATCTCGAAACAGTAAAAACAGAATGGACAACATATGCAGAAGCAGCAACACGAGATTTATCCGCATACTTATTTGAGAGCATTAAAAATATTACTTCGAACACACTGACCTTCATGTTCCAGTTGTTCATCATGTTCTACGCGCTGTTCTATTTCCTAAAAGACGGAAAAAAGATGCTCGCACGATTAATGCACCTCTCTCCCTTAGGAAACAACTACGAACAAAGATTGTTCGAACGATTTACATCAACAACGCGTGCAACGCTTAAAAGTACGATCATCGTAGGAGGTATTCAGGGGTTGCTTGGGGGATTGATGTTCTATTTCACAGGTATCGAGGGTGCGTTTGTATGGGGGGTTATCATGTTCGCGCTTTCGCTTATTCCAGTCCTTGGATCATTCGTTATTTGGATGCCTGCGGGGATTATTATGCTGGCACTCGGAAATATATGGCAAGGAGTGACTATTATTTTAGTAGGAGTATTCGTGATATCACTCATTGATAATTTACTTCGTCCACCGCTCGTTGGACGTGATATTCAAATGCATCCGCTCATCGTGCTGCTCACAACATTGGGAGGGTTATTTCTATTTGGAATTTCGGGATTTGTTATTGGGCCGATTATCGCTGCACTATACATGTCGATCATGAATGTGTACGAAGAGTATTACAAAACGAGTTTGGAAAAGAACTAGAAGTTACATACAGAACTAAGGTAAATAAAATCCGACCGCTCTGGTCGGATTTTTCTGAAGAAAAAATATTTACATCAGGATAACCAAACAGCACTAATAATCGTGAGTGCGATGAGTGAAACTTTGATGGCAACGGGCTCAACGTCAACAACTGGAACGACAGCAATCGCAACGACAATCTGGGGCTTGCTTCGTCTCGGCAGTATCTCTCGTACGACTAGAAAAGCATCCTGACAGGGATGCTTTCTCTATTCTTTACAATGCTTGATCCAGCCTCCCAGCATACGACCAATCTCATCAATTTGTTGCTGAATACGCACATACTTGTTGGAATCGATGAGCTTGATATCACGTGCAAGTCGTATGAAGATACGAAGCATGTTGAGGTGGACACTGGTCTCATTCAAAGAAGTAAGCTTGTTCTGTTTGTACTGTGCACTGGCTTTCAAGATGCCCTCAAGAACATCAAGAGATGTTGCCACTTATTTTGAGAGGGAGGAGTGCCATCGCAGCATCCGTCTGATATGACTAAAATGGGTCAGTTTTGCCACGCTAGGGTTGACAAACGCGCTAAAATATGCTATATTATGGTATTGATCATTCACTTTAGAATTATGAAAATGCATGAGATAAGTGTGTTGTACGGCGAAGCCTTGCCGTTTAGTACACTTGTCTCATGTTGAGACTCGTCGTGACTGTCCGATGACAGATCAACAAGAAAAGATACGGAGGTATCCGATGACCGCACGGATCACGGATGGACAGAAGAAGCAGATCAAGCGCTTCATGGCTGACGCACTGATCAAGACCGAAACCAGCAAAGAGGGAGCGCAGCGACTCATCGAAAGGGGTGACGAGTTCATGGCTGACATCATGGCAGTCATTGGACGTCACAGCGCCAAACAGCCCGACTACACGCTTGCTCGTGCGACTCTCGGAGGCGATTTTATCTCACCAGAGGAGATCACAGAAGCTCGCGGAGTCAGCTACACTGACGACCAAATTGCCGAGCTGGAGCGTACGCTGCCAAACCACGAGACACTGGAGTGGCTGCGCGACAACAATTTCATGCTCGTGGCAGGCTCACCTCAAGCAATGTCTCTGCTCGATATCCGAGATTTGGAACGATCATACTTCTACTCGAAGCAGGGTGGGTGGTATGTTGAGACAAATGAAGTGTTCGTTCGCAATGACAAAGTATCCTGTCGATGGCTCATGATTCGCAAGGAGCCTGTGGCGAATTCCACACGCAAGACGTGGGATGAGCAACAGCGCCTACTCACAGAGTGTGAAATGGTTCCCAACATCGCAGAGGTGGCGTGGTGTCTGACATGCTACAAGGCGGTCAGGGATGTCTATCTGCTGGGAGACATCTGCGTCCGCACTTCGAGCGTCGACCGCGATGGTGGTCGCGTCTACGTGGGCGGCTTCGGTGGCGACAGGCTCGGCGTCTACTACTGGTACGACGGCGTTCGCGACGACGATCTGGGGCTTGCTTCGTCTCGGAAGTCCTGATCCTTGTTCCTTGAGTCCCTGATCCTTTTGACTCTTTGACGGTTCCGCCGACAGGCGGTCGATTCAAATTTCTGAAGGTATCTGCAACATGCAGGTACCTTCTTTTTATTTTGCGTGATAAAATATGTGTGTTCTGTTCATGTAGGTATGGCTACTGGCTATACTTCACGGAACATTCATTCTGAGAACTGTCAGAGTATCGTCGTTTACGGATTACGATAGCGAGCAGCTCACGAATGAGAGGAACTTCTTGCTTGTTTCTGGTGGAGATGTCCTATTCACAGGATTGCTCCCGAATCAAATACAAGAGAAAGAGTATATAGGACGAGAGTCAGTAAACCTCAATCTCTGGTGTCATGGATGGAAACAGGCAACATGCGTCGACCGCGATGGTAATCGCGTCAACGTGGGCAACTTCGATGGCAATGGTCTCAACGTCAACAACTGGAACGACAGCAATCGCAACGACAATCTGGGGCTTGCTTCGTCTCGGCAGTATCTCTCGTACGACTAGAAAAGCATCCTGACAGGGATGCTTTCTCTATTCTTTACAATGCTTGATCCAGCCTCCCAGCATACGACCAATCTCATCTATATCTTGCTGTAAGAGGCTGTATTTTTTGAGATCAATAAGTTTGACGTCTTTTGCTAATCGGACATACACGCGCAGCATGTTGAGATCCGTACTTGTGTTTCTCAAAACCTCTATCTTTTCTTCTTTATAGAGCACATTGGCTCGTAGAATGCTTTCGATAACATCAAGATTTGCCTTTTCAATGCGTGCCCAGAGCGCATGTCTGTCCTGCTTTGGAACATTTTTGCGAAATTCATACATCTGAAGGTACAGATCATACGACTTTTTAAAAATAGGAATATCAAATTCATCGAGCATATGTTGTTATGAAAATTCATCGTGATTTGTATGATCGCATGATCGAGCCTACTGCGCTATTTCGTGCATGGGAATTGTTTCGTCGAGGAAAACGAAGTCGTCCTGATGTTGCACAGTTTGAATATGCACTCGAGTCGCACATCTTTGCCTTGCATCGTGAACTCCAATCACAGACATATGGCCACGGTATATACTCGTCTTTTTTCATCACTGACCCAAAGCAACGCCATATCCATAAAGCAACTGTGCGTGATCGTGTTGTGCATCACACGGTATTTCAAGTGCTCAACCCGATTTTTGAGCCGTCATTTATAACACACTCTTACTCATGCCGTGTTGGCAAGGGTACACATAAAGGTGTTGATGCTATTGATCGAATGAGTCGCAAGGTTAGTCAAAACAATACACGATCTTGCTTTGCACTGAAATGTGACATCAAACGCTTTTTTGATTCAATTGATCATGAGGTGTTACTGACCATTCTCGCTCGTCGCATAAAGGATGACCGTGTGATGTGGCTACTGAATGAAATTATTCGGGGGTTTTCTCATGACAAATTACGCAACGGCAAAGGATTGCCTATCGGCAATTTGACATCACAGCTATTTGCAAATGTGTATATGAATGAATTTGATCAATTTGTGAAACACGATCTCAAGGTGAAATACTATGCGAGGTATACAGATGATTTCATCATCCTAAATCATAGGCGAGATACGCTTGAGCAGCTTATTCCACGCATACGCGACTATCTCATGAGAGCATTGCATCTGGCGCTACATCCACATAAAGTAATTATCACAACACCACAGCGAGGCATCGATTTTCTCGGTTATGTGATACGACCATATAGTATCACTTTGCGGACAAAGACCAAGCGCAGAATGCTTCGTCATCTCGGTGACAGAATTGATTCATTTAACGACGGTGTGCTGAGTGATGAATCGCTTATACAAACGGTCAGCTCTTATCTCGGTGTTCTTTCGCATGGTAATTGTGAGCAACTTGAGGATCACGTTATGACTGAGCTGTGGTACAAGCTAGAGAGGCCGCTCACGCTACCGCATCCCGACTCCATCGACAGTACTCACAGCTTTCATGTGCCTTCGGTGCCTTATGCATGTCAAAGCACTTCTTTGCATCTTGGATCGCTCGCGGAATCCAACGAGCCGAACCTTTAATTGACTCAAGGGTTAACTCGAAACTTAACTTGCCGTCAGCAAAGCCTTGTTCTTTATCTGCGCGCGCAAACAAGAAATAACCTGTAGATGAGACCCTATAGCGAATCTTTTAAAAATGACAAAATCTCGAAGACGCGCGTGGAGACATTCAGTATCGATGAAGCAATTGATTATGTGTTTGCGTGTACTGGTAATCTGCCGACGCTCGGGACTGAGTGTGATTTTACGCAAAAGCAGCAATTGCAGTGTTTGATTTTTCCTGAAAAACCGATTTACAATTATACAGGATTTGAAACACCTCTTTTATCGCCAATTTTACAATCAAAAAGGACCCATCAGAGTGATGAATCCCTTTTGGTGTCCCCGGAGGGAATCGAACCCCCATCAATGGGTCCGAAGCCCATCGTTTTATCCGTTAAACTACAGAGACGTAGGCAGCTTTCGCTGCATAAATTTTTTATGAAACCCAGCCTTTTGTCTGGATTGCTTTCTCAGCTGCATCTGTCTGTGCTTCTTGTTTGCTCGTTCCTTCACCCTCACAAACTAACTCATCACCCAAGTATACCCCGATAACAAAGTGCTTTTTATGATCAGGTCCGCTTTCGCGAACGACTCGGTAGGTGGGAGTGTGGTTAACTCGTGCCTGTGATTCTTCTTGGAAACGAGATTTAGGATCTAAGTATAGCTTATTCTCTAAGATATGTGGCAGGCGACTAATCATGAACTCATGTACAAACTGTCCAGCCTTCTCATAGCCCTGATCCAAGTGAATTGCACCGATCAGCGCCTCAACTGCGTTGGCTAGGATATACTGTCGTGCTTTGGATCCTTTATCCTTAGCTTCACCTTTTGAAAGGTATAAGCAATCCTCCAAATCAATAGTATGTCCAACTTCTGCAAGCATTTTAGCGTTTACAAGAGATGCACGCCAGTTAGTAAGTTCACCTTCAGGATTTGGAAAATTTGCGTATAAGTATTCAGTTACGATCAGTTCCAATACTGCGTCTCCCAAAAATTCCATGCGCTCGTTATGATCGAGCTCGAATTCTGTATGCTCGTTCAAGTATGATCGATGCACAGCGGCCGTTTTAAGGAAGTTGATGTCCTTAAATTCGATATGAATGGTCTCCTGTAACTTCTTAAGATGTTCTGCTTTCATAATAGAAAGGGCCGCTCAGGGGATATAAAGACACCAATGTTGATATCCTTATATCTCATGACGGCGTGTTAAAACAATTAACGATTAACAATTGACGACTGACACTCCATCAGAGAATCAGTCGTTAATCGTCAATCGTTGTAAAAGGGTGCTATTGCGAGGAGTCTTCTTCTGGTGCGGGTACTTCGCTCTTCTCATCTTCGCCATCTTCTTTTTTCTTTGGCGGTTTTAAATCAACTTCCTTCATATCTCCGGATTCCTTGATGTCATTGTAAATTGCACCTAAGACTCCATTTACAAATCGTCCGCTGGATTCACCTCCGAAGGATTTTGCTAATTCGATAGCTTCGTTGATAGCTACGCGAGATGGAATTGTTTCTGTCATCTTCATTTCGTACACTCCAATGCGCAAAATATTACGATCAACGTTGGTAATTTGTTCAAGTGGCCAATCGGGCGCGTATTGAACTATGATCTTGTCGATATCCTTAACATTATCAAGAACACCATGAACTAACTCACGAGAAAACTCGTGGTCATCCAATCCAGGACCAAATTCAGATAGGTTGTAAGAAATGACCTCTTCCAGGTCCATGTTTTCAAATTTCTCCGGTAAAGAACGTTCAGAGAAATCCCATTGATATAATGTTTGCATGGCGATGGAACGAGCGAGGTGGCGATTAGCCATAAAGAACGAGTTAGAGCTAAATATGTTTGTATTTCTATTTAACTTATTTTACACCTTTCGTCCACGGTATGTTCCGCATGCTGTACATGCGTGATGTGGAATACGAGGTGCCTTACATTCAGCACATGTTGTTGTTGCAACTGGTTTAAGTGCGAAATGTGATGCACGACGCTTTCGTTTTGACGAGGTGTGTCGATGTCCAGGTAAAGCCATATGTTATATTTAAGCGGTTCTCTGCATATCCTCCGTCTGAGAGACCTTATCTTTGTAGGTAATTGTAGACACATACTATCAAGTGCTGTGTATAAATGCAAGATCTAAGGGGTTGAGGGTACTAATTTAAGGAAAAAGCGCGGGACTTTTGACAAAACCGAAAATCCATGTTATTGTATGTTTGTAGTGGTGCAAGGCCTAAGGCCTGCGCCACTTTTTATTACAAAACCCGGCATAGTAGAGAAATTCTGCGATCTATGCCTAACACTCAGGATTATGGCTTATCGGCATCCTCAAATAACTGCACTTTCTCGTCTGCATCTGTGGATGGTCGCTTTGATTGTTGTAAGTTTAGTAGCACTACTCGGTGCTTTTTTTGTACCACAAAGCGCATCTGCAGCTGAAGAGGAGAGAGAAACAACGGAGGAATTATCTGCTGAGGCAAATGAAGATGCAGATGTGACACTCGAAGATTTGGAAGCCGAAGAGGTTCGAGTGCTTCCTGATAGTCCGCTGTATGGATTCAAGCGATTTGGTCGGGCATTACGAGAAACATTTACGTTCAATCCGATTGCAAAAGCAGAAGTCCGGCTCGAGCACGCCAATCTTGAGTTGGCAGAGGCGCAGCAGTTACTAGAAGAGCGGCCAGAAGATTCAGCGGCCGCACGGGCGACTGCAAAAGCGGTTGAGCGATATGAAGACAGAATTGAGAAAATCTCAGACAAGGTTGAAGATTTAAGTGAGAGAAGAGAGGATGGCGATGAGGTGCGCGTTGGTAAGTTGATTGAAAAATTTGTAGACAAGCAAATTAAACACAGAAAAGTAATCGAAAAATTAGAACGACGCATTGATGATCATGCATCAGATGACGTACGTGCTGAAGTTCGTGACCGACTTGCTGAAAGTCGTGATCGAGTAGCAGAACATGCGGGTAAGTTTATTGGGAATATTGACGATGATTCCGAAAGACTTGCAGGACATATCCAAAATGCACTTGATGATCAGGATGGAAGTGAGTTCAGAGATTTTAAAAATGTAGAGGTATTGCGCCACTTTGAAGACCATGTGTCGGATGAAGCGAAAGATGCATTCCGACAGGCGGAAGGTCATGCGATTGACCGACTTGCAGAAAATTTCAAGAAACTACCAAAGGAAAAGAGAGCTCGCAGTTTTGATAGTTATGTAACTCATATTTACGGGGACGAGACAGTGCACATGGAACTGTTCGATCGATTAGAACAAGAAGAAGATCTACCAGAAGACATTCGAGAGCGAATGGAAACAGCAAAGGATATTGCAGCACGCCGATTTCAAGAACGAATTGAAGGTGTGGGTGAGCAATATGGAGAGGAATATCAAGATCGTTTTCGTGAACGAACGTTACAAAGGTTCACTACTGAAAATCCAGATCTTGGGCAGTTACGAGCGGTGCAAGAAATTCGCGAACGTGTAGAATTTAAAGACGAAGAAATTAGACGAGAGGTGGAGATTGCGGAAGAAGAATCGGTAAGACAATTTGCGGCTCAATTTACAGATACCGAGTCGCAAGATCAGGTTTCGAGATACCAAGAGCTGTCTCGACAAATGCAAGAGAATCCAGATCCGACTACATTCCGCTTATTACAAGCACTGGAAGAAGAAGTGAAGTCAGATCCAAGTAAAAAAGCATTTATTGAAAGACTTGAGTACGACACTAAGGCAGAATTTGCGCAGCGTGCTTCAGAGGATGGAGATGATTTCTTAGAGCAGATCACATCATTAAACCCGCATGATCTTGAGGTGTACGAGCAGTTAAGAAGAGAGTTTGGAGAAAATCCGGATGAGTTCTTCGGTCCGCCACCGAGTGGAGAGTTTGGCTCACGTGACGATGAATTTGGTGATCGTCGGCCAGAGTTTGAGGGACCACCTCCTGGGTTCGAGAACTTCTTTGAGCAAGCAAAACAACATCAGTCTGAGCGCATTACAGATCATTTACGAGATATCGAAGATCCAGAACTATTCGAGTCATTCGAAAACCGGTTCAGAGATTTGGATGAAGGTACGCTTAATGAAATCAAAGCTCGGCAGAGCGATTTTGAAGGAACATTAAGTGAGCGAAGAGACTTCTCAAATGAGCGAGAGTTAGAGGCGGATGAACGTCGAGTGAGAGAAGAGTTGGACGTCGAACGTCGTCGGCTGAATGAAGAATTTGATGCTCGAGTAGAGCGCGCAGGGAACGAGGAAGATAGACAGGCTATCTTTAATCAGAGAATTGATGAGGAAAACAGGCTTAATGATCGAGAGCTTGAGGCTCGGAAACAGCAATTTGAGGCAAGAATCTCCTCAGATTCCCTCTGTGATGAGCGTTGTCAGCAGGCAGAACGCGAACAGTTTAGGATACGTCTTGATGAAGAACGACGTAGTTTTGACGAGGATGCGCAACTGCGCAGAGATCAGGTAGAGCTCGATCAATTCCTACAAGATCGAGATGATGAACGTCGAGAAGAAAATAATCGCGAGGACGGACCAGAAGTATTCAATGAAGACCGCAGATTTGACGATGATAGAAGAGACGGGTTCGAGGGAGGAAGATTTGATGGACCGCCGGAAGATGATGGTCGTCGATTTGATATACGTAGGCCAGATGAACGTCCAGAGCCTTCGCGGTCTGACGAAAACAGAGTAGATGAAAAGCGAAGTATCTTCGAAATCTTCAGACCTGACAGATCGGAATTAGAAAGCCGTGATGATGTCAGGGATGACCGAAGAGAAGCGCCAACATTCGAGCAGCCGCGAAGACCAGAAGAGGTGTTCGAACGTTTTGAAGAACGTCGTGATGACGTCCGTCCAGATGAGCGTCCGCCGGAGCCGGTGTTTGAAACACGCCGCGAGGATGAACGTTCACGACAACCGCTCTTCACGCCGCCTGAGCCAGAGCGTCAGGACGAAAGCCGTGAAGAGGTTCGATCTGAAGAAAGGCGTCCAGACTTGCGTCCTCTCGACGATATCAGACGTGAGGATTCGCGAGAAGAGCGAATACAGCCGGAGGTTCGTGAGGAGGTTCGCGAGGAACGTCGCGAAGAGCCATCAGTCACAGCACCGGTACAAATTACTCCACCTCCATCGGATGTAGGAGTACCACCACCATCTATCAGATCACGACAATCAAGCGTACAGGGGTTCATCCTCGGTTTATTTACTGAGATGTTCGCCAAGAGTGCACTTGCGGGTTGGTAGTCTTACAAAAGCACAAAGACAAGGGCGGCATATTGTCGCTCTTTTAGTTTGGATAATTTTCTCGTGTTCATTGACACGATCGCGTAGATCGGCTATGCTGAATTACACGATCATTCAGAACGACATAAAGGTGGCAAGCATGACAACAAAACAGAGTACGATCAATGCGGTCGTATGGGTGATTGCAATTTTTGTTCTGATGACAGCAGTACCTTTGGCGGCTAGGATAGTAATTGGAGTCGCATACCTCGTACTGATGTTTAACCTCCGCGTATCACCAAGCATCGGACATGCAACGCCTAAGAAAACAGCAAAGGAGATTCATGATGACAGTTAAGCAAAAGAAAGTTGCGCTTGCATTCATGTGGCTGGCAATTCTCGTGATGTTTATTGCGAATCCACCGCTAGGTGCAGTTGCTGCGGTGATTGGATGGTACTATATGACTCCAGTACTTCTGAAAAAGGACGAGCTGCGGAAGCAGAAGGTTGAGTTGCGATCCAGCAGGAGAGATCGAAGCAGGCACCCATAGGGCTCACAAGGACGCATCTTAATACACCTCCACGGGGGTGTTTTTTACTACATGCATTGACACGCTGGCGGTAATGTGCTACAAAATACCCGCTCCTTTCAATCGCCTATGTTGGCAACTCCTAACGTACTGTATTGAAGTCATGAGCACGGCCCTTCTATCCTCTCAGAAATACTGAAGAGAAACGGAGAAAATAATGTGGATTTTTGTAGTTTTAGCCTGCGCAACATCGGCAGCAGGACGAGACATTTGGTTCTCGTCTCATAAAGTAAAACATCTGTCGGCGCCATTGCGCGCGTGGGGTCTCACGACGGGTGCGATTCCGATTGGGTTCGGTATACTTCTTGTTACAGGGGTGTCAGAGGTTGCGCCGCATTTTTGGTCATGGTTTATTCTGGATTGCTTCTTGATGGTCGCCGCAATCATTTTGCTGATGCGCGCACTGTCGCAAGGGCCTCTTGCTCAAACGCAGCCAATCCTTGCGATCACACCTGTTGTCATCATGTTTACCAATCCCTGGATTACAGGAGAGATGGTCAGCTGGATCGGCTGGGTGGGTGTGGGAATGATTGCGCTTGGTATCTACGGTGCGCAGATGAAGAAGATTGATACAGACAAAAGTGCTTGGCAAAATTTCATCGCACCGCTGAAAGTCATGATGACGCAGCCAGGAATTCGAGCAAAACTAGGAACTGCCCTCATCTACGCAATCACTTCAAGTATCGACAGCATCTGCACAAAAGCGAGCAGTCCGGCATTCTACATCTTCATTGAGAGTATCGTCGTCTCAATTATGCTCGCTGCGATCGTTATGGTGCAGCGATCTCGAGTCGCGGAAAAAGAAGAGATCAAAGCAAAAAATATTAGGAACATCATGATTGGTGGACTGATTAAAGGCAATACCAACATGCTGCAGTTCTGGGCACTTACGCTTGCACCTGTACCTCTGGTCATTGCTGTAAAGAGATCCTCAATCCTCCTTACGAATGGGTGGTCATTCTTCAAACGAAAAGACCACGAGTATAATTGGTACCGTATTTCTGGCGTGTGCCTATCTGTGGCGGGCGTTATTGTCCTTATATTCACATAATTCGTCGCCTAAGGGCGGTTTTTTAGTATTGACAAGTATCAGTACTTCTGATGGACAAGACCTATGCTCAGTAGTCGAACCACATAGACTTTACCTCCATGTGCCGATCGAACCGCATACGATAAACATGCAATCCTTTGGCTTACGCCAGAGAAGCAGGTTTACTGTGCAAAACGTAAAAGTAGGTAATCTAGGATCCTTTACGGTTCAGCAGCCAGAGACGCGAAGTTGGGTAATCGGCCACTTCATGCCGGAAGAAACTGGCTGGCAGTGTGACGATTTTGAAATGAAATGGGTCACGCGTGAGAAAGATGAGTTAAAGCCGGGTCATAAGGCAAAACAGACAACACCAACACTCGGAGTGTGTATTTTCGGAAAAATCGCCGCAGAGTTTCCGGAAACAGGTGAGGTTATTATGCTGGAGAAACCTGGAGACTATGTATTCTACGGTGCAGGACAAGTAGCGCATCAAACCAGATATCATGAAGACAGTGTCATGATGACCATCCGCTGGCCATCTAAGCGAGCCGAATAGGTTCCAGCCATCCTTCGGGGCGGCTTTTTCTATTGACATGATTTGAAAATTATGATAGATCGCATGGTCCAACTTCGGGCAAAACCTCAACCTTCAGAATTGAATCTTCTGAAGAACGTAGGAGATATCGTGTCAGATCCTTTAGAAAGAAAAACATTCGGCCTGATCATGCGATGCTATGCAATTGATGAATCAAGTGTCGATATGATTGTATATCGCGCGACGCTTCTTGCTGAGCGAGCTGCGGAAATCCGTGTGCGTGGTCGAGCGCTGTTCAAGCTTATTGATATCCTGGTATGGGCAGACCCTCGGTTCCGAACACTTCCGGAGAAATCTGATTGGAGTGATTGTGGAAAAACAAAAGAGGCTCTCGATAATCATCCAGTCGTCCAAAATCTGCGCGGAAAAGTCTTCGTCAAAACAATTACTAACGGAGACCTGTACTGCAAGACGCTCAATTTCGGCGTTGCGTGGCAGACGAGACGAAAGATAGACTTCTCTGTTATTGCGTCTCCGTATGTACTCAATGCATTCACAGATGAAAATCTGACACGCATGTATGACGCCTTTGCTGGTGGCGCTAGAGCCGTAGCATTTGAGGTGTACGACAGTGATGGTGTCGAAGTCGGAAGGCTTTCGAACGCATTTTGTGGGTGGGAGAATGAGTCGCTCATTACGTGCGGCGGGTTCGATATGATTGCTGCAAAACCACACGATCAACGAATGATGAGCTACAAGCGTGCATGGAGTGATGACGGCGCAACAAGTTACTGTTATCACGAAGCTGGGTCTGAGGAGGTAGTCCCGCTCGCACGTATGGCTGAGCACTATCCAAAGAGATGCATCGCACCGTTGCGACTCACTGATCCATCGCAGGGCTATTTGCCGCCAGATAAAACACTGCATCCACTCGAATTCGATCGCCACATTCAAAAACTCGCAACTATGCGAGCCCGGCAAGACGGTCATCTCAAAAGTATGGGATATGATCCTGTTGTCCTCAGAAACGGTGTTATGTCTGGCTACGGCTGGCGTGCATAGCAGCCGACCCCGAGAAATCGGGTTTTTTTATATCAAAAAAACCGCCGATGTGGCGGTTTTTTATTCCTACAAAATCGTTAGATCATCGTAACTGTATTAACCTTGTCACCTTCCTTCTTAAACTTCATGATGCGCACACCTTGAGTCGCGCGAGAAATCTTAGAGATTGATTGAATTGGTGTTCGGATAACCTGTCCATTATCACTCATCGCAATGATGTCTCGATCATCCTTTCCACTCACCAAGAACGCAGCTACAATCTTTCCGGTCTTCGTGGTGATCTTAGCAGTCAAAATTCCAGAACCACCGCGACCCTGAATACGATAATCATCTACTGCGGTACGTTTTCCGTATCCATTTTCCATCACGATCAATAATTGTCGGGTTGCAGATTGTTTTGGATCCAATACATCCATTCCCACAACAAACGCCTCGCCTTTCAACTTAAGAGCACGCACACCAGAAGCGACACGCCCCATCTTTCGTAAATGTCTCTCATCAAATCGAATGGCTTGTCCGGTATTCGTTGTTAACATGACATGATCTTTTCCTGTTGAAGGAACAACCCATCCAAGTACATCTTCTGGTTTCAACTTAATTGCGATCAAACCGGAACGACGAACATTCGCAAAATCTTTCAGATCAACTTTCTTAATAACACCCTTTACGGTCGCCATGATCAAGAACTTCGCATCGTTGTAGTCGGAAATCGGTAGGGTAGTAGTAACGCGCTCTCCAGGGCCAAGTTGCAAGAAGTTCACCATTGCTTGCCCCTTAGCAGTTCGAGATCCCTGCGGAATATCGTATGCTTTCAATTGGAATACGCGACCTCGTGATGTAAAGAATAACACGTCAGAGTGAGTTGATGTCATGAATAATGAATCAACTATATCTTCTTCTTTTGTTGTTAATCCAATCACACCCTTACCTCCACGAGACTGCTGTTTGAATGTATCTGGTGGCAATCGCTTGAGATACCCGTCCTTTGTAAGTACGACAAGTGTATCTTCATTGGCAACCAAATCTTCCATTGAGAAGTCTTTAACTCCTTTTGGCATGATTTTTGTGCGACGATCTGTTCCGAACTGATCTCGCAATCCTTCAACTTCTTCTTTTACAACCTTCTCAATCTTTTTATCAGATGAAAGCAATCCTTCTAACTGTGCAATTAACTTCTTCTTTTCTTTTAATTCATCTTCAAGTTTCTTTCTCTCCAACGCAGCAAGTTGAGACAATCGCATGTCCAAAATCGCGTTTGCCTGCAAATCAGAAAGTTTAAATCGCTTCATCAACTTACTTCGAGCATCATCACGATCACTGGAAGCACGAATCAGTTTGATAACCTCGCCGATCTTGGCTTGTGCCTTCACCAAACCTTCCAAAATATGCGCACGTTCCTTAGCTCGCTTCAATTCAAATTCTGCACGACGACGAACGACTGTTTTTCGATGCTTAATATACTCATTCAAAATCATCTTGAGGTTCAACACGCGTGGCTGAATACCATCGATAAGGGCAAGCATGTTTACGTGGAATGTAGTTTGCAGTTGTGTGTGCTTGTAGAGCAAGTTCAAAACTTTCTTTGGGTATGAATCTTTTTTCAGCTCAACTACAACACGAACTCCTTCTCTGTCTGATTCGTCGCGCAAATCTCGAATTCCATCTATCTTCTTATCTTTAACCAAGTCCGCAATCTTAGAAATCAAATTTGATTTATTTACCTGATAAGGAATTTCGCTCACGATAATGCGGAATGATCCAGATTTGTATTCCTCAATTTCCGCAACGGCGCGCTGAACGATGCCACCCTTACCAGTTGCATACGCTTGCAAGATATCTTTCTTATTATAAATGACAGCACCAGTAGGGAAGTCAGGCCCTTTCACATGTTCGAACAAATCTTCAACAGTGACTTTCTTGTCTTCGATTAAAGCAATAATTCCATTACACAACTCTCGCAAGTTATGAGGAGGAATATTTGTCGCCATACCAACCGCGATTCCAACCGTACCGTTAAGTAGTAAGTTAGGAAGCAAGCCGGGCAACACTTTTGGCTCTTTGTGTGTGTTGTCGTAGTTATCTCCCCAGTCTACTGTCTCTTTTTCAATATCTAAAAGAAGTGTTTCTGAGACCTTACGTAGTTTCACCTCAGTGTAACGCATGGCAGCTGCACGATCTCCATCCATCGAACCGAAGTTTCCTTGCCCGTGGATAAGCATGTCGCGCATATTGAAATCCTGCGCCATACGAACCAATGAATCATATACAGCAGTATCGCCATGCGGATGGTACTTACCAAGCACCTCACCAACAACTGTCGCAGATTTTCGATATTTTGCACTGGCCTTCAATCCCATCGTCCACATCGCATATAAAATACGGCGATGCACAGGCTTCAAACCATCACGAACATCTGGAAGAGCACGGGAAACAATAACGCTCATTGCATATTCCAAATACGATGATTTCATCTCCTCAACAAGTGGCTGAGCGATGAGTTCTCCGATATAAGCCTTCTCGGGCTCCAGTTCCTTCGTCAATTTCTTTTTTGGCTTTGCTGGCATATTTATTCTGTTGATGTCGAATACGAATTCTCTAATTCTAGTTTAAGCTGTTCAATGATATCAGATGATATCGGATCTGTAGATGTTGCGTTATCGTCTGCTGCCTTATTTAAAATGTAAGTCCTCTGTTGCTCGAATGAATCTTTCGCTTCATCAAAGTTATCTCCAATGGTAGAAAAATCATCCTCAAGTTGTTCAATGACTGCTCGATCGTCACGCGCTTCATCTACCATGCGAATCAACTGTCTTCCCGTCGTCTGAACATAAAGGTAGATAATGACGGCAAGGATTAGAACAAAAATAAAGCCTGCTAGAATTGTGGTGCTACGGCTTCGCGATGCCATACTACTTAGGTGGCTGCAAAACAACTACAGCCATTTCATCATCAGGCAAGTTCTTTCGGACTGCTTTAAACTTATCAGTCTCTTGTGTGTCTTTTGCACCAATCTCCTTTAGGAACGCATCGAGCTTATCGTGCTTCTCGTCTAATCCTTTGACCTTATATGCCATAGGAATCACAACGCGAGGCTGAATAGCCTGAACGACACGTACAGCCTGATGAGGCTTGAGTGTATCACCGCCTCCGACAGGAATAAATAACACATCAACATCACCAAAAGATTCAAGTAATGTGTTATCAAGAGTTCCTGTGAGTAATCCAACATGAGCAAAACGAACATTTCCCACATCAAATCGATATACAGTTAGGTCACCAAGTGGTGTTCCGTGAACCATAACCCCCTTAATCTCGTATTCTCCTGGGCCAGTAATGATGAATGGATCACCTGAGACTCCTTTAAGGTCCTGTTCTCCGCGAGTCGCCATGACGATGTTTCCTGCACCGATTCCAGGAACAGTTGCTCCTTTTGGTGTGTATGGATCGATCACAATAGTGAGATCGCGCGACTGTGTTTTTTCTTGTA
>CAZHXK010000020.1:0-18816 GCA_964536565.1 uncultured Gammaproteobacteria bacterium | reverse complement strand
GAGAAAGGATCGAGTGATTATCCTGCACGCAAGGTTAGTGATTGCTATCGGTGTGTATTGACATGCGTCCGTTTTTCTGTTATTGTCAGATCAGTTTAATTGCGTATTGCGAGGTGGAAATGAATGATAAGGTTGTGTGTAGTGAGACGGCGCGGGCGTGGCGTCATGTGATCTTTATAAGTTTTTTTGTGGCTATGTATGGATTGTACTTGTTTATCGCAGTACGCTTCGAGCTGTTGATTGAAGTCGCTGAGTTGCTTTCGTACATGATTGCGGTACCGGTTGTAATCATTGAGGTTGTGGTAATTGGCCGATTGATTTTGAAACAGCGCGAAGTGCAGGCGGAGATTAATTAAAAAACGACCCTTACGAGGGTCATTTTTTTTATACTTTTTTTACCCGAACAATTTTCGTACGTTGTCTGGTGGAGAGTCGTTTTGCGTGAATATTTATTAAGCTGGATCCTCTGCCGATCGATCCGATATTTTTTTGCTGTGATGTGTCGAGGAGTGCTCTGTAGTAGGATGGTTTTTGTGTGACTCCTCTGCTTGTTGCACGGTCTAATGCTTCTGTGAGTTCTAGGATGGTGTATTCTGAAAGTCTCACCATGTTGCTTCGATATGTTGCGTTATTGGTAGCGCCCGCTATGCTATTAAGTGTTTGTTTTATCATCAGTAGTTTTGCGTGCGCGCTGAATGTGAATGGATTTTCCTCTTCAAATAACTCTCTGTTATTGGATCTTTCTGTGGTACGTCGTGCGCCAATATTGCCAACAACTTTCCCAGCTTTTGTGTCGTTGGGTTCGATGCTGTTTTAGTTGGTTGAGTTTGGTTCGTTTTCTCTTGGGCGGTCGAACGCGCCTTTGATGAGGTTGTTTCTCATATGTGTGTGTGAAAAATTGTACTTTATTTTGTCTTGATGTGTTTATGTTGGCCGGTTTTGATCTGGTACCATTCGATGATACTTCCCAGGAGAAGGGCTGCCATGGCGACAGTAAAGATGAGATTGGGGATTGAGATGGCGTAGATCATGAGACCGAATGATCCGATTGCGAATACAGCGTCTTGTGATTTTTCTTTTTCGAGAAGGATACCGTAAAGCATGAATAGGGCTCCGAGTGCACCAAGAATAATGACGATAATTCCGAGAATAGTGCTTGGTGGGTTGAGCCAGAGTTGTGTTATGTCCATACAGGAGGGTGTAGGGCTTAGGGGGTAGAGTATAGTTGTTTAGTATAGCGAAATTCAACAAAAAAAGCCATCCATGGATGGCTATTCTATGAGTTGGTTGTGGTGTTTGCGTGTGCGGCGTTTTAAAATGCTGTTAACCACAAGTACGAGCACTAACACGTCGACTATAATTACGAGTGTTACAAGGGTATCTTTTTCTAAGTTTATGAGTGCATCGATCACTTATGCCTCACTTGGTACGGTCGAATATCAGGGTTGCGGAAATGTTAGTTTAAGCATGAGGGCTTGTCAAACGATTGGTGTGGTATGTGGGTGTAAAAAAATCTGGTTCGATGTGACCAGATTTTTTAGTGTCTTATTTATTCTTCCCACTTATTTAGATACTCAATTGCAGCGAGCGCTGCAGTTGCTCCTTGCCCGGAGGCGATGGCGATTTGCTGGAAGGGGATGTTGGTGACGTCTCCGGCTGCGAAGATGCCGGGGACATTAGTTGCGCAGAGTTGATTCACGATGAATTCGCCAGATGGTGTGTGGTCGAGGTGTGTGGCGAACTGAGATTGTGGGGTCATGCCGATGTGAATGAAGACACCTTGTAATTCGAGATGTTGTGTCTCTCCATTTTTATCTGTGTAATCCAAGCCGTTCACCATATTTTCTCCGGTAATTTTTGTGGTGATAGCTTGAGGGAGAATGACGATGTTTTCTTTTGCTTTGAGTTTTTCAACCATGATGGTTTCGCCGCGGAATTCGTCGTATTTTAGGAGGACGTAGTGTTTAGCTGAAATTTCGGCCATCATGAGTGCAGATTCGATGGCAGAATTACCTGTTCCGATCGTTGCGGTTGTTTTATTCTTAAAAAGTGGCCCGTCGCAGACGGTGCAATAGGTAACTCCTTTTTTGGCATACTCTTCTTCACCAGGGACGTTGAGATGGCGTGGTTTTACGCCTGAGGTGATGATGACTGTTTTTGCTTGGTATGTTTTTTCTTCTTCACCTTTTTTCGCGTTGACTTTAATAAGGTTTCCCTTTTTTTCGAGATTGGTTACCCACGTGTCGAGTTCGCGCTCAACTTCGTAGTGATCGAGTTGGCGGACGTAGCGTTGTGTCATGTCGACGCCGTCAGTTTTTAAAATACCAGGGTAGTTTTCGATTTCTCCTGAGAGGAGTACTTCACCGCCAATATCTCCAGAGACGATTAAAAAATCGAGTTTACGTCGTGCTGCGTAGATTGCAGCTGCGACTCCTGCTGCGGCTCCTCCGATGATGATGAGATCTCGTACTTTTGCCATATTAGTTTTGTAGTAGTTCGGTTAGTTCGTCGAAGGCTTCTTTCGGTGTTTCGTGTTTTGTGTAAATTTCTGATCCGACAGCGAATCGTGTTGCGCCCGCGTTTTTAATATCGATAATCGTATCATGATTCACACTCCCGTCAACGGCGATCTCTATTTTTGGATGTGTTTCATGGAATGCTTTCATTTTTTCCAATACTTCGGGATGGAATGGTCGGCCGGATGCGCCAGGAGTTACTCCCATGAACAATACCGAATCTATTTCATAGAGATGATCGTTCAAGACTGACGTTGGTGTTTCGGGGTTGATCGCGATGCCAACTTGAAAGCCGTGGTATCGAATTTCTTCGATTGTTTTTTTTATGTCATCTTTCGCTTCTGCATGGAAGTATATTCGTTTGATATTTGGAGTGAATGAGAACGATCGTGCGACGGCCATGGGGTGATCGACCATTAAATGTAATTCGTAGTTGATGGATGTTTTGATGTTTGCTAAATACGATGGATGCCAGAATGATTTTTCTGGAACCATGGTTTCATCCATCACATCGATTTGTGCAATTTCAACAAGCTCTTCGACAGATCGAAGCTTCTCTAGGAATTCTTCTTGGGTTTTGGCGAGGAGTGCTGGAACTATGGTCATAGTCAATATTGCTAGAAAAGTTCCCCTCCCTCTCAGGGAGGGGGCAGGGGAGGGTAACTGTTACCCCCACCTGGTCTCCCCCTGAAAGGGGGAGGAACGCGTTTAGTATCTATTTCTTCATTGTCTCATTCTCGATTTTCGAAATTTTGCTTACACGTCGTTCGTGTCGTTTGATGCCACCGAATCCAGTATCAAGCCAAGCGAGAATAAATTTCTTTGCCTTGTCTGGGGTTTGTTTCCATCCTGATAAGCAGAGTACGTTTGAGTTATTGTGTTCGCGTGTCTTGATTGTTTCTGAAAGGGTTGTTGGGGTGACTGCTCGAACGTTGCGGAATTTGTTTGCAACAATGCATACTCCTTCTGATGAACCGCAAAATAGAATTCCTTTATCTTGCTGAAGCCATGTTCCTTCATGGTTTCCTTTTGATACTGCTTTGCCAACTTTTTTCCCGTAATCTGGGTAGTCGTCAGTCATCACGAGTTCGGCATGACCTTTATCGACAACTGCAAAACCTTCTTTTGTGAGCCATTTCTTCATTTTTTCTTTGAGTGTGAATCCGGCATGATCCGCACCGACGTAGATTTTTCCTATTTTCCCCGCTTTTTTTAGTTTCATATTTCTGGACATTAGATGTCTCTCACGTTAGGATACATTACATCAATTCTTACGCTATTGTCTATGTCTACAAACGATTTTGCCAAGGAAGAAGAGGAAGTTTTAAAACATTGGAAGGAAAAAGACATTTTTGGTTTGGTTCAAAAGAAAGATTCTCCGGAAGGGGATTTTGTTATGTTTGAGGGACCACCAACGGCAAACGCGAGACCTCCGTTGCATAGTACGCTTTCTCGTATCTATAAAGATGTTATTCCTCGATACAAAACGATGCAAGGTTTTTATGTAGATCGTAAGGCTGGATGGGATACACATGGGCTACCTGTTGAGTTGCAGGTTGAGAAGAAGTTGGGGATTTCAGGAAAGCCTCAGATTGAAAATATTGTACCGGGTGATAAAGTTGAAAGTATCAAAAAGTTTAACGCAGAATGTCGTGACATGGTATGGGGGTTTTTGGACGAGTGGAATCAAATTACAGAACGAATCGGATATTGGACAGATTTAGAAAAGCCATACGTGACGTACGACAATGAATATATAGAAAGTTTGTGGTGGGTGTTTAAACAGATGTGGGATAAAGGGTTGGTGTATAAATCTCATAAGGTCGTGCCGTATTGCACGCGTTGTGGTACCGCGCTTTCTTCTCATGAGGTTGCGCAGGGGTATCAAACAGTGAAAGATCGATCTGTATTTGTGAAATTTAAAGTTGCGGGTGAGAAAGATACGTACATTCTTTCATGGACGACAACACCGTGGACGCTACCAGGAAATGTAGCGCTAGCTGTTGGTGAGGATGTTGATTATGTGTATGTGGATGTTGGTGGTGAGACGTTGGTGTTGGCAAAAAATCGTTTAGAAATTTTGGAAGGAGAGTATAAAGTTATTAAAGAAGTGAAAGGTTCTGATTTGCTTGGTGTGAGTTATGAGCCTTTGTTTGAAGTTCCAAGTCTCAAAGATGATACGTCATATAAAGTGTACGCGGCTGATTTTGTGACCGATGTTGATGGAACGGGTGTGGTGCATACAGCTGTGATGTATGGTGAGGATGATTATGTTTTGGGAAAGGAATTGGGGTTGCCTCGTGTGCACACCGTGAATAGTGAGGGTAATTTTGTTGATGAGGTTCCGGCAGGGTTGGCGGGCAAGTATGTGAAGGATAAAGAAACGGAGCAAATGGTGATCGATTATTTGGTTTCGAACAATTTGTTGTTTGGTGAGGAGATGTATGAGCATGAATATCCGTATTGTTGGAGATGTAAGACGGCGTTGTTGTATTACGCTCGAGATTCATGGTTCATTCGTGTTTCAGATGTAAAAGACAAGTTGGTTGCGAATAATCAATCGATTAATTGGGAGCCATCGCATATTAAGGATGGTCGGTTTGGAGAGTGGCTCAATAACATTCGTGATTGGGCGATTTCTCGTGAACGATATTGGGGAACACCGTTGCCGATTTGGGAGTGTGAATGTGGAGAGGTGACATGTGTTGGTTCTAAGGAAGAGTTGGGAGTTTCTGATGTTGAACTACACAGACCCTATGTTGATGAAGTTCAGATTGATTGTAAAAAATGCAATAAGAAAATGACGCGCGTGACTGAGGTGATGGATGTGTGGTTTGATTCTGGTGCGATGCCGATTGCACAGTGGGGTTTTCCACATGTTGAAGGGTCTGAGGATAAGTTGAATAATCATTATCCTGCAGATTTTATTTCTGAAGCGATCGATCAGACGCGTGGGTGGTTCTATACCTTGTTGTCCGTGGCGACGCTGCTCGAGAAGGAAGCTCCATATAAGAATGTGATTTGTTTGGGGCATCTTCAAGATAATAAAGGACATAAGATGTCCAAGTCGAAGGGGAATATTGTTGAGCCGTGGGAAGTGATTAATACGCATGGTGCAGATGCGCTGCGTTGGCATTTCTTTAACATGAGTTCAGCTGGAGAGCCGAAGCGGTTTGATATGAAAGGCGTTGATCAGGCGAAACGACGAACATTGATGATTTGGTGGAACGTGGTGAAATTTTATCAGCTGTATAAAGATGTGAATGAGAAGGGTGCGATGGCAGATACTCCTTTGGATCGATGGGTGTTGTCTCGTTTGGCTGAAACAACGAAAGCAGTCCAGGATCATTTGGATGGATATGATGTGACACGAGCGACACGAAGCTTGCATGACTTTATTACCGAGGTTTCAACGTGGTATGTGCGGCGTTCTCGAGCACGATTTAAATCTGGTGAGGCGGGTGTTGTTGAGGTTCTGGAACATGTATTATTACAAACATCGAAGTTGATGGCGCCGTTTACACCGTTTATTGCAGAGCGTGTGTATAAGGCTGTGGGTGGAGAGAGAGAAAGTGTGCATTTAGCTGATTGGCCTGAGGTTGGAGAAGTTGATGAGGATTTGTTGAAGGCGATGCAGCAGACACGAAATGTGGTTGAGGTTGGTATGCGTTTGCGTGCAGAGAATGCGATGAAGGTTCGTCAGCCATTGGCTGCGCTTTCGATTGATGGTGCGAAGTTGGATGATGCATATATTGAGATTTTGAAAGAAGAGTTGAATGTGAAAGCTGTTGTGTTTGAGAAAACTGATTGGGTTTCGCATGAGGAATACAACATGACCGTCGGATTAGATTTGGAGTTAACTGATGAGTTGAAACGAGAGGGTGTTGCGCGTGAATTGGTTCGAACGATTAATGGCATGCGAAAGAATGCTGGGCTTACCATTACTGATCGGATTACACTTATTGCTTCGGAAAATACGAATGAGATTTTTGCGGAACATGAGGAATATATTTTGACGTCTACGAAGTCTGATGCGGTTGAGTTTGGAGATGGGGGAGATGTTGAGGTTGGTGATATGAAAGTTGGGATTAAGTCATAGCTTTAAAAACACGCCATATGTAACGGGCGTGTTTTTTGATACAATGATTATCTATGTATGATAAACCATTTTCACGAGATTTCACAAGGCCTGAGGCAAAGTTGCCTGAGGAGCAATTGCCGCGGGAAGTTCGCGAGGAGCCTGACATGAAGGTATATGAAGGGAAGTCCAGTGAGGAGTACTCGCACATGTTAGAGCACGTGTATTCGCCAGAAGCTCGTCGGATGTATGAGAAGGTGTTGGATATTGCGGATGATGTGCAAGCGGCTGGTGGTCGAATGCTGTTGGTTGGTGGGGTTGTTCGTGATGAGATTATGGGTCAGCTTTCGAAGGATTTTGATGTCGAGGTGTACGGGTTGCATCCGGAAGTGATTGAGCGAATAGCGCACCGTCATGGACGGGTTGATACGGTTGGCAAGCAGTTTGGTATTTTGAAATTAACAGATGGATCTGATTTTGATATTGATATTTCCTTACCACGTATGGATTCGAAGACGGGTGTGGGGCATAAAGGTTTTTTTGTTCAGTTTGATCCAGATATGAGTATTGCGGAGGCGGCACGGCGGCGTGATTTTACGTTTAATGCATTGGCTAAGGACCCATTAACCGGAGAGATATTTGATGCGTTTGGTGGGGTGGAGGATTTACGTAATCGTACGTTGCGTGTGACTGATCCGGAGCGGTTTGTGGACGATGCGATGCGTGTTATGCGTGGGGCTCAGTTTGTGGGACGACTTGGATTGAAGATCGAGCCTGAAAGTATGAAATTGATGCAGGGGATGATGGAGGAATTGGGTTTGGAGCCGTTTGAGCGCATGAAAACTGAATGGGAGAAGCTGCTTTTGAAATCTCCTAAGCCTTCGATTGGTTTGCAGGCATTGATGGATATAGGGGTGATTGAGGAGTTGTATCCTGAGTTGGCGAGTTTGCCTGATACGCCGCAAGAACTAGCGTGGCATCCGGAGGGTGATGTGTGGACGCATACGTTGATGGTTGCAGACTCGGCTCGTCGAGTGATTGATCATGAGCGGCTTGAAGGTGATACTGCGCGCGTGACGATGTGGGGTGCGTTGTGTCATGATTTAGGAAAACCAATGACGACGAAATTTGAGGACGGGGCGATTCGTTCTCGTCAGCATGAGGCAAAGGGGGAAGAGCCAACTCGAACTTTTTTGAAGAAGGTTGGCATCGAGAAAAAGATGATTGAAAAGGTGGTGACATGTGTGACAAATCATCTGTGGCCAAGCGTGCAGTATTTTAATGTGAAGAAGGGTAATACTGTTTCAGATGGGGCGTTTCGAAAGTTGGCGACGCGATTGGATCCGGCGACTATCGCAGAACTTACGTATGTGAGTGAGGCTGATCATATGGGTCGTGGTCCATTTTTGGATGCAGATCATAAAGATCAATTTTTACTTCCTGACCCATACGTTGCGGGGGATTGGACGCGAAAGCGCGCTCTGGAGATTGGTATTTATGAGGAGAAACCTGCGTCACTTATTCGAGGTACGGATTTATTGAGTTTTGGTTTTAAACCGGGGATGTCGTTTGGTGAGGCTATTCGTTTATCAGATTCATTGCGCGATGATTTTGCTTGGAATCATGAGCAGGTTATGGAGTTGTTGGGGCAGCATGACACATTGCTGGAAGCATTGTTTGAAATGAGAGAAATAGTGAGTGAAAAGTAATAAAAATATATTGACTTGAGTGATGCATAGGGCCGTAATGGCTCTATTTTGTTACAAAGAGCTTTACAGAAATAGTGTTGTAAATTTAGTAATATATGGCGCTTTATGACCTATGTTACCTTGATACCATTGACAAAAGTCGTTTTTTGTGATATTGTTTGTCGTTCGATGTAGAAGGGAATATCCCCACATCAGCGCAGTTCTTCGACAATGTGAAACTGGTAAAGGGAGATTGTATGAGCCGTTTTTTTGGTGTTGTTGTATTTTTCATTTTTGTTGCCATTGTTGCGCCGCTCTACCTCACGGTAGGAGTGGCGATGGTGGTGGCGTTTGCGGTGTGGGCGTCGTTGGGTCATGACAGTCGTTGTCATGGTTGCGAGGACTGCCTCGGTGAGGTTGCGATGGGCGGAAGCGCTCAGGTTGACTTCTCTCAGGCTGTAATTGTCGACCATCCGGTGTCGATCGCGGCGTAAATTCTGGGGTCGGTTGGCTACGTGCCGATCGACCCCATTCATCTATATGGGGGGTGAGATGAGTGTTGGAAGGATGGAGCTTGGTACTGGTTCTCGAACCGAACTGCAGAAAAATGCAGCACGGATTGAGGAAGCCTGGGCGACATCGGATGGAAAGAGTCGATATGTTCTCACGATTGAGGATGTGTCGGGGAATGGTGAAGAGTGTACGCTCATTGGTGTGCATGCATCTGAGGTGGATGATGAAGATCTCGTAGCCGCGGCTGCGTAAGGAGGAAGGTGATTATCCGGAGCTCGCCGGCGCGAAAGCGAGATAGAGTAAAGAGTAGGAAAGGGTGTAGGTTAGTACTACGGTACAACTTGCATCCTTCTTTTTTATACTGAGTTCTGTATGCGCTTCGCAATTTCTGATGCCCGGAAGCCCGGGCTGGCTTTACTTTTTTTAAAAAAAGAAATGAAAAACCTCGTCCGAGATATTTTTCGCGTCGCTGACCCGACTTCGTAAAATTTTTTAAGGATGGGCGCCAGTTCGATGTTGTTTTTCAGACAAATTTTTAAACTCGCTTAGCCGCTCAAGCAGTAAAAATTTGTAGCTGCAAAACCGCCATCTCTCTATTCCTGAAAAAATCTAAGGGCGATTCCAACAGTGAAGGGGATTATATGCCCGCTATCGCGGATTTTGAATTTCTTGCGTCCGGTGAGTGTTTTTGTTAACGTTAATTCTTACTAAACTTGGGTGTAAAAAGGGTTTGATTGAAGGTTGTGCGGACTTTTTATCAAAATACTCAGGATGACGCGGTTATAATATTATGTCATTTTCAATTGAAGTGTTACAGGAGGAATTAACAGATGTGAAGGGGGATGTATTGCTTGTATGTTTTTTTAATGAAGAATTGAAGGGTGGTCGTTTTGAGGAGGTTGATGCTTTGGTTGGGGGTGCATTGTCTGCGATGGTGAGTAATAAAGATTTTGTAGGGAAGAAAAATCAGGTGTCTGTTTTGCCTAGTTTGAAACCTACAAAAGTGAAGCGTGTGTGTGTTATTGGGTTGGGTGATCGAAAGAACATTACATCAGGTATCTATTTTGATGCGATGTCTCGGGCATGTATCGTTAGTCAGAGACACAAGGCCGTTTCATACGTGGTGTTCTCTGATGTTAAATTGGAAAAGAAGTTGAAGTCACATCATTATGCAGGTCTCACTACAAAAGCACTTGCGATGTCGACGTATCATTTTGATAAATATGTGACGAATAAGGAGGCAAAGCTGGTGGATCCCGTTTCGTTGGTTTTCGTTGGGGTGGATGATAAAAAACAGGTTGCTGCTGGTGCATCACGTGCGTTATCGATTGCGTCGTCTGCGAATTGGTCTCGTGATTTAGGTAATCATCCTGCAGGAGACATGACTCCGAAAAGTTTAGCTGAGGACGTGAAGCGTATGTGTAAGGGGACTGCAGTGAAGGTGCGTGTGTTGGATGAAGAGAAAATGAAGTCATTGGGGATGGGAGCGATCTTGGGTGTTTCTCAGGGTTCTGTTGAGGAAGCGCAGATGGTGATTATGGAATATAAGGGTGGGAAGAAAGATGATGCGCCGATCATATTTTGTGGAAAAGGAATCACGTTTGATTCCGGAGGTATTTCGATTAAGCCATCATCGAAGATGGATGAAATGAAGTTTGATATGTTAGGGGCTGCTGCGGTTGCTGGTGGTGTGCATGCAATTGCGAAGCTTGGTTTGAAAGTGAATGTTGTTGGTGTGTTGGCGTGTGCGGAGAATATGCCAGGATCTTCTGCATTGCGACCGGGGGATATTTTAACTGCTCTAAACAAGAAAACAATTGAGGTTTTGAATACAGATGCTGAGGGTCGCTTGGTTTTGGCTGATGCATTGAGTTATGTGGGACGATACAAACCTAAGTATGTTGTTGATTTCGCGACGTTAACAGGTGCGTGTATCGTTGCGCTTGGTATGCATTACGCTGGTTTCTTTACGCAAGATAAGAATGTGAAAAAGGTGATGGAGAAAGCGACGTTAAATTCTGGAGATCTTGTGTGGCAGCTGCCGCTTGGTGAGGAGTATACAGCGCATATTAAAAGTAAGGTTGCTGATGTAAAAAATATTGGTCGACGTGGTCAGGCTGGTGCATCTTCAGCTGCGGCGTTCTTGCAAGAATTTACAGATTATCCATGGGGTCATGTTGATATGGCGAACGCATGGAGCATGGCAGATGGTCCAACATTACATTGTGGGGCGTCTGGATTTGGTGTACACTTAATCGTGTCACTAGCGACATTGGAAACATTGTAGCAATATTTTTGTCTTATGCGTCAGAGTTTTGAAGGAGGGTCACCAGCAGCGTCAGAGCTGTCTTTGGATGCTATGAATGCATCGCAACTTAACGATGCAGAGGATGCAGCTATCGCAGCGAAGGTTGCTGCGCGTCGAGCTGGAGATGAGCAGGCGGTTAAAATGGCTGATGAACGGATTGATGAAGTTGGTGCGGCTATGGAACGGTTGGAAGCAGTCGGTGAGACTGCGGAGGTGGTTGAGGATCCAGCTGTGGCTGAGGCACGAGAGCATCAATTAGTTGTTGAAGGTTTAGAGGCTGAGATTGCAACACATCAGGCTACCATAAGTGCTCATGAGCGTTTGGCTCAAAATCCGAGCTATACAGATCGAGCACAGGATTCTATCGGACGTTCTCAACGTTTGGTTGCCGGTTTAGAAGCTCGATTAAAAGTTTTGCGTGGCGGTGAAAATGCCGAAGAATCAGAAAATGTTTTTGAATTACCTTCTGTTGAGGATAGGTTGGAGGAATTACATGATACGGAACAGAAGTTGCAATCACGGTTGCAGTGGGCAGAGTTTACGAGTCAGGTTGATCGATGGGGTGATAAACAATGGGATCAATTTGAAGCAGCAGTTGGTCAGGCAGATTTAGGAGTAGAAGATGTTCGTGGGTATACGCGTCGTTTAAATCAGGAGGCTGATGAGCTTGTAGTTAAGAAGCGTGGGTTGCAGATATTTAAATCAATAGCACAGGAGCGCGGGGAATCTGATCAGATGTTTGGATATCGAGAGGATCTTCGTAGTGCTCAGATGGATGTATATAACTTTGATGAGGCGATAGATCGGGCTGATTCTGGAACGAATGTCACGTTATTGGAAAATGAAAGAAAAAGAGTTCAGGCTCTCGTCGATATAGTTCGTGATGATATTGGTCGGTTAGGTCAGTGGGAACGAGCTTCGTAGTATTTAGAATATTTGGACGTATGATTGCACATGTACGGGGTACCATATCTCGTGATACGGACTTGGGAGTAGTGGTTGATGTTGGCGGTGTCGGATATGATATTAGAACAGTTGGAGGGAATCGTTACTCGCGGGGTGACGAGGTATTTTTTTATACGCATACGCATGTTGCTGAACAAGCGTTTGATTTATATGGATTCGAAACAACTGATCAGTTGTGGTTATTTCGTCTGTTGATATCGATCTCAGGTGTTGGTCCGAGGATGGGATTGAATATTTTGAATGTGGGGACCGCGCAGGAGATCATTGCTGCAATTGCTGGAAATGATGTTCCGTATTTAACACAGGTGTCTGGAGTAGGTAAGCGAACGGCTGAGCGTGTGATTGTTGAGCTGAAAGAAAAGGTTGGTGGGGTAGACGGTGGTACTGCTTCGCCTGTTGGTCAGAAATTGTCCGATGTGATTGACGCGATGGTATCAATGGGGTATTCTCAGCACCAAGCTCGAGAAGTGGTTCGTCATTTGGATCATGCAGAGAAGGAAGTGGAGGATTTGATTCGAGAGGCTTTGGGGGTGGTTTCAGGGAAATGATATGTTAGAACGCAGAAGTGAAAATTGGAATACGCATGTATTAAACCAGCCATCGCAAGCTGGCATTTTTTTGCAGTCGAAGGAATGGGGGGATTTTAAGGAGTCAGCAGGTAAGCGTGTGTTGTGGTTGGAATGTAATGTGCCAGTTTTGGTTGAGGTAAAATCGTTGCTGTTAGGATTGTCATATTGGTATGTACCACGTGTGGAGTTGGATGAGGATATGTTTTTGCAAATCATGTCTAAGGCTCAGAATGCCGGAGTGGTTTTTGTGCGGTTTGAGCCAATGGGAGATTTTAAAAAAGGGATTCGTGTTTCATCGGTGCAGCCGCATCAAACGCACATGATTGATGTGCGGAAGACTGATGATGAGTTGTTGTCGGCGATGCATTCTAAAACTCGATATAATGTACGATTGGCGGGGAAGCGAGGAGTTGAGGTTGTGTTTGATCACGATGGTGATCACATCGAGGATTTTTTGAAATTAATTGATGTAACGAGTTCACGAAATTCGTTTGGTATTCACGGGGTGGTCTATTATCGAAAACAGATTTCGCAGCCATCTGCTTTTTTGGTAGTGGCAAAATATGAGGGGCAGGTTATTGCGACGCATCTGTATTGGGCGTTTGGAGATACGTTAACTTATTTACATGGAGCGTCAGCAAACGAACATCGAAATGTAATGGCACCCCATGCGATTCATTTTGATGTGATGCGGTATGCACGTGAACAGGGATTAAAGACGTATGATCTGTGGGGTATCGACGAGGAGAAGTGGTCACACCTTACAAGGTTTAAAAGGGGTTTTGGTGGAGAGGACGTTTCGTATGTGGGATGTTTTGATGTGCCCGTGAGACGGTGGCTGTATAGGTTGTATCGGATTATAAAAGCGTTTAAGTCTTGATATTATAAAAACCTTGCGGTGAGCAAGGCTTTTTTTATACTTTAATTTATTTTTTGTTGACTGAGCCGAGTTTGATGATGAATGGTTCTTCGGAGATGCTGTCGATGGCGGTTATTTGAATGTCCTTGAGGAGCTGGCTTTTTTCAACATCACCTATGGGTGTGATGGTATCGATTCGAATAGTGAACGCGAGTTTTGGTACGGATAGTGGGAGTCTGTTGAGCGTCCAGCGTACGGCATTTTTTCCGCGAACAAATTGCAATTCGCCGGCTGGGACATCGATTGTTCGTTCGAACACGACATCGTCAGCTAAGAAGGCTAGGATTTCTAGGTCGATAATCTCATGAATTGAGTTGTCGAGTGAGATAGTAAGGTCATGCTGACGCACGCTTACTTCTGTTAAGCCATCTGGTCCAATTCCGACAATAGGGTCTCCTGCTGGTGCCACTGAGGCAGTGATTGAGGTATCGGATCGGAGTGTGATTTCAAACGGAGCTGTTTGTGATTGTGTTCCACCGGATGCTGATGTTTTTGCCTGAAGGATGATGGTGTTTCCTGGCAGTGTGTTTCCGAATTCCTTTGGTGTGAGGACGGGAATTGTAATACCTTGCGAGTTTTCGGTATCTGGCTCTAGTGAGACAAGTTCTCGTGTATTTTCTCCGTTCCATGTGATAGTCGCACGCATGCGATTATCTGCGAGCTGTTCTGTTTCTAGTGATAACTTTTTATTCTTTGCGAGTTTTTCCCAATCGATGATTGATTTTTCATCTGCCGCAGGTGTTTCGATTTCTAGGATAAGTTCAACATTCTCCATGCTGCTTTCGCCGTTATTTTTTACCGTGAGGTTTGTGGTAAAAGCTCCACCAGGCGCAACACTTCCTTTTTTCTCAAAATTATCAACTTTCAGAATGGTTTCTAATTGAGCTGAGGTGACGTCGATAAAGTGTTCGACTTCATTTTGCGTGAATGAAGCACTATCAGTTATCACGACGGTTTCGAATGTAAATTTGTGTTCACCTTGTGCGCTGTTCTTGAATGAACCAGCGAATGATCCTTCCCATTTTTCGTTTGCTGCAAGTGTGTCGATAATGAATTCAGTATCATTCTTCTGTTTTGGTTCAGTTGTTGCAATGACGAATTGGTCCGGAGGTGTGATATTGAGCTGAAGGCCCTTGATGTCATTGTGTGATGTATTTTCGAGTGTGAATGTGAATGTTGTGGCTGCTCCTGCTGCGATGTCGTCAGGACCAGTGACAGAGATAGATAGGGGAGATTCAGAAACATCGAGCGTTGCATTAGTTACTTTTTCGAAGTCGGCATTAAAGTTGTCTGGTCGATATGTGAAGAAGGTTGTGATGTCGTGGTTTCCGTCCTGTACCCCGATGAATGTACCTTTCATGATAATTTTACCGCTGTCATTTTTTGAGAGCGTACCAAGATCAAAATGAAATTCGTTTGATCCATTAGCTTTGGGTTCTGATTCTTCCAGCACGAAACCAGTGGGAGGCTTAACGCGCATTTCGCTATTCGTTAGTGTTGTTTTCTGTGCGTTTTTATAATGAATAGTGAATGCGATGTCATCACCAGATGTGATATTTTTTGGAGTGTCGATTGAGATTTTAATGTTTTTGTCGTTGAAGGTATTATTACCAGCGAAGTAATAAAAACCTACCCATGCGAGGGCAGCAAAAAATGTTGCTAATAGTAATGATACAAAAATGAATGATGATCTGCTTTTTCGACGACCACGAGATAATCTGACTTGAGATGCGACTTTTTTGCGTCGAGGGGCTTCGCCGTACATGGATTGTAGTGACGAGTCTATTTTCTTTTTTGAAGGGGATTTTCTTCGGGTGACTTTTTTGCGAGTTGTTTTTTTACGCGGTTTTTCTGGTGTGGTTTTTGCCATAAGTGTATGTTACGTATGTGGCTGGTTCTTCTGTGTTGTGAGGGATATTAGTATGAATCACCCTCTGGGGGTGATTTTTGACTTTATTCAAATTGACTGTAGAGGATCAATTATTCCCTTCTTTTCATTACTATACCAGAAACCATATCTCCATCAAGTGGAGAGGATTCTGTGAGATCTCCGTCGTTGTCGGTGCTTGCGATGACGTCCCAGCTGTCTGGAATTGTCAATGAGTGGGTAATAGTGGTGTTGTCAGCACCAGGCTGTTTTTGGACTAATAGTTTGTATGATGCGGATGCGTCTGCAAATGCAGCTACAAGGCTGTCTGCTTGGTTTTCTTGGATAACGAATGGTAGTCGGTAGGTGAGCTTCACAACTGTGGTGTCAGATGGATCTGTCATGGTCCAATTTCCGAATGTTGTTTTGCCTGATTCTGTGGTGATGTGTGTCCCTGAGGCTGTGTGGTATGAACCATTCGATTCAATGCTTTGTACGAGTTCGTGGGATTCAAATGTGTCTGGAACTTTGAAGTAAGCTTCGTCAGGGTAGGTGAATCCTTCTGCGTGAATGAGTTCTGATCCGGCTGGTGTCATGACGCGCATGTAGTTTACGTTTCGAACTCCAGTAAACAAATCTCCCTTTTTCCCTGTATGCGTTCGGCGGATGGTCAGTGTTGTAGTGACGGTGCCATTTTCGTGAACGTTTGTTTGCTTGATGATGTCTTGAACGATTTTTTCATCTGTCTTTTGCCCGGCGATGTTATGGTTTACGACCATGAGATAATCACCTTCCCAGTGTTGATTGATGCTTCCAGACCATCCTGCGTCAACGAGTGTTTGTTGGAGTGCTTCATTAGTGTGATATGCCAGAATGTCTTTTTTGTTGAGTGATTCATGGACGATCGAAAGGAGGCCGACCTTTTGGGCAGCTGAAAGGTTTTTGGTTCGTTCTAAGAGTATAGCAGTGAGGTCGCTTATGATTTCTTTCGGTTTATTTTCTTCTCGGTCGTAGTCGAGTTCAGCAGCTTTTTGAAGTTCATGTGTGATATTTTGAGATGTGAGTGTGAGTCCGTATGTCGGCATCTCGATCGGTCCGGTCAGATCAATAATTTTTTCAAGTACGTTTGGGGTGATTGCTACGACACCGTCTGGTGTTCCGTATTTTGCATGTTCGAGGAACCATGTTGCTGCTTGAGCTGAGGTAGGGAAGTCTGCGAACCAATTTGCGTCTTGAAATTGCCATTCTTTCTTCAGAAGTTGGAGTGGTGCTGGTGGTCGAACATGTCTATCAAGCTGACCTTGAAGGTCGTATGTTCCGCCGCCAGGGATATCAAACGAATCGATTTTTCCGTTTTTAATAGTCACCAGCGCGAAGCTCCCCCAAAAACCTCCGGTTGCGCGGATCTCGTGATTGTTTTGAAATATGACGAGGAATGTTTGTCGTGGATTGTCTGCTAACAGTGCAGCGAGTGTAGCTGTGGTTTCTTGTCCTGTTTTGAGGGCGGGGAGGAGTGAATCAAATTCGGATTTGAGCGATGCAAATAGTGGTCGAATATCTGCGGGTAATGTTTCTGGTTTGACTCGGTTTACTTCACGATGTGCTTGTTCTAGTTCGGATAGTGCTGTTGAGAGTGCGCTTGCTAGTTGTGCGAATTCGTTTGAGTCTGGCGTTTCAGCTAGCTGTGTTTTGATTGATTGGATTGCTTGTGAGACGTGAAGTCCTGCGGCTGATAGTGCTTGAGCAGTTTTGATTTTTGATCTGACAGGAGGGATGGTTGAAGCGATGAGTGCGGTGTCTCGTTCGAAGGACTCTAGGAGATGGACTGCGTGTGCAAATTCAGCCTCAACGTTGTTGAATTCTTGAGATGCGGCTCCTGTGTTTCCGGCGATGACACTGCCACCAGCTTTTTTGAGAGATGATACGACGTTGGTGGAAATGCTTTTAAGTGTTTCTGATGTGTACTGGGCGTGGGCGACAAATCGTGCAGTGTAGAGTGGGGCTGTGATGAGAAGTGCTGATAATGCAAAAATGATGGTGGTGCGAACCACGTGTCTGTGCGCGCTGTGGGGAGTAACCGTTATGGCTGTGACGGTGGTTTTTCGAGTGGCGTTTCGTGCGAGCCGTGCTGTTGGTTTGTTGCGGTGGTATTGAGCAAACGCATCTTCAATGGCTTGGTCGATTGCAATGTGGTCGTCTCCAATAGGTTGATTCTGATTGACGAGGTCAACGGTGATGTGATCATTTGAGTGACTTTTTTTGCTTTGGAGTGGAACTGATTTAGTAAATTGATGGTGAGTGGAGACGGCATTTTTTAAATCTGCTTTTACAGCGGCATCGATGTAGTTGTCTTTACGTTTCGCATCATCACTTAAAATAAAGCCGCGCTCTGTTTTTTCTAACGCTAAAATGTGCGGAGAGCGACTGTGTGCTTTTCCGCTTGTAATTGCAACTTTCGTCTTGGTTGATTTATTCCTCCGTTGCATGGGGTTTCCTCTTTATCTGTCATGCATTATACCTTAAATTTAGAGATTTTTATAGGCGTTGAGAGTGGATAACGCACAAGCGTCCCATGAGAATTTTTTTAACTGTTCATGACCACGTGAAGTGAGTGTGTAACGATCTGTTTTGCTGCTTGATAATTTTTTAATTGCTGTTGTCCATGCCTGTGTATCAGTTGGATCTATGAGGATGCCAGCACCTCCGATGATTTCAGGTATACATGATGTATTGCTTGCTATGACAGGTGTTGAGGCTTTCATTGCTTCAAGTGGAGGAAGGCCAAATCCCTCGAACAGGCTAGGAAATAGGAAAATTTCCGCGTGTTTATAAAGTGCGTGGAGTATCTCGTCTGTTTGATTGAATTTACAAATAATCTGACCTTGGTTTGGTTGAGTTCGTGTTTTATTTATGTTTAGTGACTGTTCTTCGAGTTGAGATGAGAATGGTCCGCGTGGGCCGGCGATGATGAGGTCGTATTGTGCAGCTGGGCTATCTGTTAATTGTGAAAAAACGTTGCATAAGAATTCGAGATTCTTGTGTGGGTACTGTACGCCAACTGCAAGCATGAAGGGTTTGTTGTGTGGGGATGGCTGTGTGGTGGCATGAATATGATCCACTCCTAAATGTGTGGTTGTGATTTTCTCTTGTGAGGCGTGCAGTGTTTTGTGTATGTCTTTCTTGCTGAATTCTGACACGGTGAGGATGTGTTGTGCTGAAGAGGCTGCGTGTGCGAGAATTTTTTTGAATGCTTTGTATTTTAGTTTATACAGAAGCGGGTTGAGTGTGCTTGCTCTTCTATCTGGGTGATGGATGAGAATGAGGTCGTGGATGGTGACGATGTAAGGTTGATTAAAAAAGAGAGGAACATTGCAGCGTGGGAAATGCATGAT
>CAZHXK010000019.1:18459-19508 GCA_964536565.1 uncultured Gammaproteobacteria bacterium | reverse complement strand
AATTGGCAAAATAGACACTTTGTTGATACTAACCTTACAAAATTTACCCATAATAAACCTATAAATTTAGCAAAATATAGAAAAAATAAGTATAGTATAGTATGGTCAGTATTGACAAAACAGACAATATGTGGTAGTATACGCGCATACTTCATGAGGAGGTATACGAACATTACAAGATGTAGATTCAGACATTGGAGAGACATGCGAAAGTTTCTGTATCGACTTTTCCCTGGCGTTGTGCGCGAGTGGCGAAAGATCTTGCTTCAGTGGAGTAAGTATACTTTCCTGCGGGAGCGTGTGTCAGCGGATTGTTGGCAGCAGCTCTTCGTGGAATTCCTGATCAAACCGGCCGAGCTCGATCGACGCTATCAGGCGGAGAGAAAGCTCAGTGGAGATCTGGCACGCCGCTGGACTCGCTAAGAAACAGAAGATCTGGGGTGAAATAGCACGTCGCTGTTATCGCCAAACAATTTCGCCTGTCCCGGGCTATAAGAAATGGGAAAGGAGAGAGCATGAGTCAGGATATCAAGGATTCGGTCGTCGTTGGCTGCGTTACTATCACGCGAACCCAGGTGCGTCAGGAGGAGTTCAAGGCTCGCAAGGCCGGTCGCCCGGTCAACGGCCTCTACGCCGCCGCGCGTACGCAGCTCGGTCCTGATCCGGAGAAGGGACGGACGGTGTCCGGGCCGAACGACTTCGATCAGGCGACGCTCGACGCTCACAAGGCGTCGATCGGGCTCGGTGGTAACGCGCGTGAGCGTCGGCGTAAGCGCCGTCAGGAACAGAAGGCTGAGGCGCGCCGGGAGCGCATGGAAAGGTGGACGGGCTAGTCGTCCGAACATCCGCTCAACCTGAATCTACAACGGACTATCGAGAGATAGACCATAACCACGAGTGAACTCTACGGAGTCTCACTCGTGGCTCCAACTAGACTCCCCACGCAGTGTGGGGGATCAAGAGGAGACAGTGTTTACAATCAGCAAATCAGGTATTTCTGTAGGAGGAAATCAATGATTCACGTTATCAGTTTCACCGGTCTGTTTCGG
>CAZHXK010000019.1:0-18449 GCA_964536565.1 uncultured Gammaproteobacteria bacterium | reverse complement strand
TTCATGCGTGGTGAGTTCAGGGCGGCCAGCCTTGGTCGTTCCGACGTACAAATCCACTTCGGCTGCAGTCGCGGTCATCTCTTCGGCGATGATCCGAGTGATACCGATCTCATCCCTTGTGAGGTGAGTTGGCGGAACGAGGAAAAACCCGGTGTATACAGTGATGGATGTGTGGATGAGGGGGAGATGGGTACTCGAAATGCTCGAGTTCATCGCGACTAAATCGACGATGACGTCATCCCGACGTGGATGGAGTTCCGGGCCGCCGTCCTGAATGCGATGGAAGAGGGTCGCGTACACTGGCGATGCGGCAACTACCCCGAGCTCGTTCGAAAGAAAGAGGGCTTGGGAGAACAGGCATTCCAGATGGGGTGTCACAATAGTGAGAAGTTGGCTGCCTGCTTCGGCGCGTAGCCCTCAATCAAAAACAAACGGCGAGCATACTCCATGGAGTCCCTGCTCGCTTTTCGCCATAAACCCGTCGCGGTTTATGGCTCCAACTCGATCTCTAAGCGTTGGCTTAGACTCGTGAGGAGATCATACAATACGGAACAGGACTAAGATTCAATGAGTCAACAGATAATCGTAATGCTCTTTCAGATAATCATGCTCTGGTTCATTCTCGGGGTTGTCGCCGGCATGCTCGGCGCAATCGCAGGAAATAAGAACTGGAACAAGAAGATTTGGGAGATGCCATTCAAGTGGGCGGGGAAACTCGTTCGCTGGGGGTGGAAACAATGTGTCGGTGCGCTGAGATCAATCTTCTCTGGACTCTACAACGGCCTGACGGGTCGTTCTGGATCCGGTAGAGGTGGTCGACGTGGTGGCGGAGATGGAACTCCGTGAGCGGCACTGGAAGTATCCTATATGAGTTTAAAACGCACGACCTACGGGTACGGCGTTTTTTAATCGCAGAAGCGCGAAACTATTGACAGAACATAGAATACATGAGATAGTCTCAATAGTTTTTCATATACTGAACAGTGTGAAGAAGGGGACAATGAACACGTATCTTGCTCTTGCGTATGTCGTGGATATCCTACATGTCATACTTATCATATTTCTTATATATGGTTTCTGCACGACCATGGTTAAGGAAAAAAATAGGACATTCTATTTTATTCATGGCACTGTTGTTTATACAGCGTTCTTCACACAGATGCTGTGTAACTTCGCGTGTCCGATGGTGGTTTTGTCTGGGCATTTGAGAGCGCTGGGAGATCCTGAATATGAACTTGCGTTCTTCCATAAGCCGTTCATTGTGGGATTCATGAAGGACGTGTTTGGATTAGAAATATCCGACATGGTTGTTGTCATGATGATGCTCATATTCGTGGTGGCGTGTACGGTTACGCTTGTGCACGCAGTGATGAATCAAGAAACGCTAAGTACAGAATCAGAGTAAATGAAACGCATGCCTACGGGTAAGGCGTTTTTTTGTTTGAACTATAATTTCGTGATTTATGCATAACAAAAAACCCGGACATGTATCCGAGTTTTTTGGTACCAGGGGGGAGAATTGAACTCCCGACCTCAGGCTTATGAGTCCTGCGCTCTAACCGACTGAGCTACCCTGGTGTAATATTATTTGATTGTCTGAGATATGGCTGTGCACTTCGTTTATTCGTGGCGAGCGCAATACTCGTTTCACTCTTACGCGATCTATAGATCACGTTAAACACGCAGTGTTTAACGGCCAACTGAGCTACCCTTGTCTGCCTGCTGAAAATCGGTTCGTCTCAGATTCATCGATGGCAATAATAGCTGATTTTAGCTTTTCTGTCAACGAAGCGTCATGAGCACGATCTCTGGGGGGTTAAATAGGCGTGCTCGTGGACCGGATTCACCTAGACCAGATGTGACATATAACGTGGTATCACCCCACGTGGATGCCCCCTGAAAAAACTCACGAGGGAGGAGAGTATCTCCTGGGCTACCCAGTGCGCCGATAAACGGAAGACGGATCTGTCCGCCATGGGTGTGACCAGATACAACGAGGTCTGCGCGGTCTTTAACTTCAAAAATAATATCAGGGTTATGACTCATGACAATAGTACGTGCATTTCGATCGGGGAGTGCGATTGAATCAAAATCATCAACGCTGGACCATAGATCCTGTGCGCCGACGAGGTAGATGGGATCATCTTCAAAAAGGGTAGCTACGGCATCTTCCAGTCCAATAATACGTCCATCAGCGAGCATGTTTCGAACGAGGTCAGCTTCTTCAAAATCTGGGACGTCTCGATCGGGAAGTCCAACCTTGAATTCGTGATTCCCAAGAACGGCGAATGTTGGTGCTATGAGGGGTAGTTCTGAGTACGGCTCAAAGTCATGTGCGTAGTTAGCTGCAGTATCAGCAAGAAAATAATCTCCTGTCATGAGGATCGCATCTGGTTTGAGTTCACGAATTTTTTTAACAACTCGCTCAGAAAACTCCCGCTTTTTGTATGGTCCGATATGCGTATCTGAAATCAGTACGATACGTTTGGGCACAACAAGCGATTTTTCTTCTGGAAAAGTATATTCGACGTGAGTAACAACTAATAGTTGAGATTCAATAAAACTTCCGTAGATCAGTACGAGCCCAGGGATGAGGGCAAGAACAGCTAAGGCCCAGCATGGGTACCATGTATTAGTTTTGCACGAATGATGGTGCAAAAAATAACCGGCCGCGAGAAACGACAGGAAGATGCCTCCAAAGATAAAAAAGTCAAAAAATAGAATACTGAACATGAGAACATTTTAGATTAAAAATCAGTATCGTTCAAATAAAAAACAGGATCCTGAGATCCGGTTCTTTATTGCGGGGGTCGGACTCGAACCGACGACCTGGAGGTTATGGGCCTCCCGAGCTGCCAACTGCTCTACCCCGCGGGTGATTTCCGTACGTCTCTACAGAAACTATCCGCGATGTATAGTTATGTCTTTTATCTTTTTAAGTGATATACCGGGAGAGAGACTTGAACTCTCACGGGCTTGCGCCCATTGGATTTTGAGTCCAACGCGTCTACCAGTTCCGCCATCCCGGCACGATACCAACACATTCGTCAGATGGGCGAGCTATACCTGTTTTCCCTCGTTTCTCATTCGACGTACGCTCAGTACGCCTCATGTCGTAACTCAGTCCAAACAGGCATATCTCATCCCATCTGACTGAATGTGTATTCTGCGAGGGCGGCATTGTACCGCATCAACCAACAATCTATTTACGCGCATAAGTATAACCTCACAGCATATTATTGTCAATAAAGTGCCGTATCGTGTATAATACTCGTAAGATATGTCACGAATTATTTCCGTCGTCAATCAGAAGGGGGGCGTTGGTAAAACTACCACATCCATTAACTTGGGTGCATTTTTTGCACACATGGGTAAAACGGTTCTACTCGTGGACTTAGATCCACAAGCAAACGCATCTTCAGGATTGGGGATAAATCACAAAGAAATCGAAAAGGGGATCTATCATTGTCTGATAGGTGAAGCGCGGGTACAAGATGTTGTAAGAAACACCTCTATAGATGGATACCGCATAGCACCATCAACCCCAGATTTGGCAGGAGCATCAGTTGAGCTGGTAAATGCAGAACGACGAGAATATCGACTAGCGGACGCACTCGATGAGGTTAAGCATGGGTATGACTACATTCTGATTGATTGTCCGCCATCGCTTGGCATGCTCACTATTAACGGCTTGATTGCGAGCGATGAGGTTCTTATTCCTGTGCAGGCAGAATACTATGCCTTAGAAGGATTAGGTCAGTTGATGAATACGATTGAGCTCGTAAAAGAACATATCAAGCCAGAATTAAAAATATTAGGAACCGCACTGACCATGTTTGATAAGCGTAATAAGCTGTCGACGGAAGTCATGCATGAATTATACAAATTTTTCCCAGACAAAATATTCAGATCGGTTATTCCACGAACTGTTCGTTTGGCTGAGGCACCAAGCTTCGGGCAGACAATTCTACAATACGATCCAAAGTCAAAAGCTTCGAGTGCATATCATCGACTTGCAAAAGAGATCCTCGAAACCCAGAGATGGGACTAAACCTAACACATCACATGTAGCGTATGGCCCTAGGAAAAGGACTTAATGCTCTTATTGGCTCACAGACTCAAGGAGGTCAAAAGGAGACAAAACAACAACCCAAAAAAGAACAAAAACCAGCTGGTCATGAGGTACAGCATGGATCTCTCATGATTCCTGTTAGTCAGATTCAGGCTGATCCAACACAGCCTCGAAAGCAATTCGGTATTAACGAATTACAAGATTTGGTTCAGTCTATTGAGAAACATGGTATTTTGCAGCCGCTCGTTGTGCGCGAAAAAGCAGATGGCACATATGAAATAATTGCTGGTGAAAGACGTTTTCGAGCTTCGCAGATGATCGGTATGACTCGCGTTCCATGTAGTGTTAAATCCGTAGACAAAAAACAACAACTCGAAATTTCGCTTGTAGAAAATATTCAGAGAAAGGATTTGAATCCTCTTGAAGAGGCATTTGCGTATCAACGGCTTACGGATGAATTTGGTATGACACAGGCGGAGGTTGGTTTACAGGTGGGTAAGAGTCGTTCATATGTTGCTAATACGATTCGTTTACTCGAGTTACCACAGGATGTGCAGAAGGGTTTAATCGAAGGAAAGATTACACATACTAAGGCTCGTGCGTTGTTGGGCTTGCCAACGATCCGACAGCAACTCAAAGCATTTTACGATATTGCTGGAGACAAAAGTATTTCAACCCGTGCAACTGAACAGATGGTACGTAAGCATAGCAATAAACCAGGAAGACGAGATCCGATGTTGAATGGATTGGAGGAGAGGCTTCGAAATAAATTAGGAACAAAAGTATACGTCACTAGTAATAAAGGAAAGGGGAGTGTGAAGATCGATTTCTTTTCAGATGAGGAGATGCATAAAATAGTGAGTACGATAGTTGGGAAATAATTAAGGTGTAAAAATCGAGTTACATTGACTCGATTTTTTGATTCACCAACAAATCTTTGGAGTCATTCCTGCATTCACGAGGATGACATGGTGATGCATGTCTGTGGGATATAAAAAAGAACCCAATCACATTCACAACCGTAGCTGTTGAAAGTGATTGAGGTCGGTCGTCGCTGCTAGCCAGCGAACAGGCTGTCATCCAGGTCATCGCTCGACCAGACGGGTGCGCGAGTGCGCTGCGGTCGAGGTGCTTCTCCGCGCAGGTTGAAACAGCGTTGGAGACCAAGCGCATACAATGGGCAATCATGCTCAATGCATCGTCTGGTCGTCGTGCACTCATCGTTCATGCGAGACTCATCGAACACGCTCAGAACGAGCTCCTGCAGATCCTCCCACGAGAGGGCGATTGGCTGCACGTTCGGCGCGGAATTCGACCCATTCAGGATCGAAGGCACACGTGGATCGTAGTACAGGTTGGTGGCGCCTTCAACGATGCCGGCCTGTACAAGCTCTTGCATATCGAACCGGAAATCGGTTTTGGGATGGGCAAGCTCACGCTCGGCAATCCGCAGCGCCTTGATGAGTACATCGAGGTGTGTTTTGTGCTGATTCACTCCTTTGACGCGACCCAGACCTTTTGTCTTGAGTACGTTCCAGTTGGTGAGAATCACGAAGCGTCCTGTCTCGGGGTTACGAATCACGATGATCGCGGCTCGATCAAAGTGGCGTGCACACCGATCAAGGCCATAGAGCTCGGATTCGATGAACGCAATGCGAAGGGTGCCGCGTACGCTGGGTACATCGACAATCCGCTTGCACGCATCATATGCCGGCTTGAGAACCTTGAAGTAGTGCTCCTGCTCCTCGAATTTCGCACGAATCAGCCAGTCGAGCATCTGCTCGGTCGTCCGATCGTCGCTGTCGCTGTCGGTGAACATGCCAGCGATAGTAGCAAGTTCGAACATGTCGAGCCAGTTACCGGACACTGGTTTTTTCATACGACCGCAGTAGTCAAGAAGCTGCTTCATTGAAGGGTCGCTTTCACAGTTACGAAGCCGATCAACGAACTCAGATCCAGCAGTGCTAGCGGTGAGCTCGGTGATGAGTCGCGAAATCACCTGTCGGGTCATCTGGATGCCATGAATGGATTCCGGACTCGCAACTTCACCGCACGCAACTCGACCTTGAACGATTCGCAGCATCAGACCATGAAGCTCTTCGTAAGAAGCGCCGCGAGTCTGTAGTGTGCGAATGATCTGGCTGAGCTCGAACGGACCGAAGTACGTCTTGCGATAGCAGCGTGAATCCTCGGCGTGCACATAATCGATCAGATCGAGAAGTGCTGCGGGGATATCAGCGTTCATCTCGTCAGCCAGCAATCGAACACTAGATGTGTTTCCGTTCTTGAGCACACCATCTCGGGGATGCTCGTCGAATCGACCGCCACCAGTTCCGATGAACAAAATACCGCAGCGCTCTTCAAGATTATCGGCGGTAAGCGTACACGGCAGATTTTCTGGCGTATAGCCGCGTTCGGTCAGCAGGGCACGGACAAGATCGTCGTCCCATGAAAGCGTAACGCCGGCGCCGATGAATCGGACGGGCGTCAGCAAGCTCGTTCCAAACAGACGATGTCCAAACAGCATCAGTAGAATGATACCGAGGATTTCGTCGAGGTGCGGGCGTACGTGGGTGACAATAACATGAATTTGATTTTTCAAAAGAACTCCTTGGTTGTCATGGAAACTGACTTGAAGACAAAACGTTTGAAGGTCGCGGAATTACGTCCTACAAACAGATATCCTCAAATCGAGCCAAATTGACAATGTTAATCTTACTCCATTTTAAGCTAAATTAACTATATATAATAGCATAAAAACAGCCTTTTGTCAAGACTGCCTTACAGGTTTATATGGGTGCTAATTTTAGTCAAATATGGGACAATCTACACACTCAAGGTTGTTATTCCCGCGGATGCGAGAATCCAGTTTTGTGGAACGAGTGACTGAATCTCCGCTTTCTTGAGGATGAGAAGAGGGGAGTATTGCAGAAATCGACGAGATCCTTCGACTAAAACGCTCAGGATGACATGTTTAGTTACTTCCTGGCAAAACTCCTTTAATCCAGTCAGAAATAGACTTCTTTGCGTACGTACGAATACGTGTTTTAGCCATTGATGTTTTTACGAAATTAAGCCAATCTGGGCTCGGACCTTTGCGATTTTTGTCTGTAATAATTTCAACAACGTCACCACTTTTGAGTGGTGTATCTAGGCGGGTTAATTCTCCATTCACACGAGAACCAGAACATTTATTTCCAATGTCGGTATGAATGGCATATGCAAAATCAACCGGAGTTGCATCTTCAGGAAGATCAATCACATCGCCCTTAGGGGTAATAACAAAAATACGACTCTGAAAAAAATCGAGTTTAATGGATTCGATGTCTTTGAGTCCCTTTACCATTTCTTTATGTACGCGTGCTAATTCATCAATCCATCGCTTGTGGCGTTCGGGTAACTTAGAAGTTTTGTTTGATTCCGAATAATGCCAATGTGCAGCCAAACCATATTCAGCTGCCTCGTGCATTTCAGGTGTTCGAATTTGAAACTCAACAATCTCTCCGCCCATCGCAAACACAGTTGTGTGTAGGGATTGGTACCCGTTAGGTTTGGGCTGGGAAATATAATCCTTAATACGACCCTTCAGCGGCTTCCATAAGTTATGCAAAATTCCTAATGCGCTGTAGCACTGCGCAATATCTGGAACGATTAACCGAACCGCAATTAAATCATAAATCTTTGTGATGTTGTTGTCGTATTTTTTAAGTTTGCGGTGTAGAGAGTAGAGGTGTTTCAAGCGACCAACCATGGAATCAACACTAACTCCAGACCGTTTTAGCTCTTTCTCAGCGATTTCCATGACGGTGTTAATATATTCACTCTTAGCTGCATAGCGCTGTTGAACAATTTGTTTCACGGTTTCGTAGTCGTTTGGATACACGTATCGAAATGATAAGTCTTCGATTGTTCCTTTCATTTCACCCATACCCAAACGAGAGGCTACGGGGGCAAAAATCTCAAGAGACTCGAGTGCGATGCGGTACTGTTTTTTTGGGGGAAGTGCCTCGAGTGTACTCAGGTTATCAATACGATCAGCAAACTTTACGATCAATGATCGCGCGTCAGCTGCCATCGCAATAAAAAAACGTCTCATGTTTTCAACATATCGAGACACACCGCGATACTTCACTTTTCCGACTTTAGTGACTCCTTCAACTATCGAAGCAACATCTTCTCCGAATTCCTTTTTAATTGTTTCAAGTGTCACGTCTGTATCTTCAGGAACATCGTGCAAAATACCCGCAATCACAATAGGTAATTGCAATTCCATTTCAGCCAACCTGATGGCAGTACGCATGGGGTGATTGACATATGGCTCGCCAGACATACGACGCTGTCCTTTGTGTGCATCGTGCGCCAACTTGTATGCTTTTTCAACCAAACTTAAATCAGCATCCTTGTGGTATGCCTTAATCGTTGTGATGAGTTGGTCGTATTCTGAGGCCATAATTATGCATCTTTATCTTCGGAATCTTCTTCAGAAGAATCTGTATCTTCCTTCGCTTCTTTTGGTAGACGAGCTAACTGCAAAGCAACTTGCTTATCATCATCCTCTGTTTTCTTTCGAGCAAAATCACACTCCTTGTAGTTAGAACATTTTACTTTTGTTTTGCCGGAGACCATTAACATTGATTTACATTGCTCACAAGATTGATTTTCAAGTGGCATGCCCCACAGTGCGTAATCACATTTGGGAAACGCCGAGCATCCATAGAATATTTTCCCTCGTCGAGTTTTTCGCTCATACAAAGGCGATTTGCATTCGCGGCAAGCTACACCAATTTCCTTCGGCTTAGCTTTTTCTTTCTTATCTTTTTCAAGTGGCTCGGTAGTTTTACAATCTGGATATGTTGAACATGCATAGAATTTGCCATAGCGCCCGACACGGATAATAACCGGCTTTCCACATTCCTTGCATATTTTATCCGTCTCCTCCATGACAATATCTTCTTTCTTCACTTCTGCCGTTTTCTTCTCTAGGTTATCTTTAAAAGGTTCATAGAAATCCTTGATAATGGGTTTCCACTCCTTTTCTCCATCAGCGATTTCATCAAACTGCTCTTCCATGTGCGCTGTAAATTCGTAATCCACAATCTTGGGGAAGTGGGCGACAAGTACGTCATTCACGACCTCGCCAATGTCTGTTGGGGAAAAGCGTCGTCGATCCAAGCGTTCTACGTATCCACGAGCCTCAATAGTGGCCAGTGTTGGTGCGTATGTAGAAGGTCGGCCAATTCCATGCTCTTCGAGTATTTTAATCAAACTCGCATCGTTAAATCGAGGAGCCGGTTCGGTGAAGTGTTGTTCTGGAGTAATGGATTGAGCAGTTAATGTGTCTCCCTCCTTAAGCTCGGGGAGTGTTCGGTCTTTGAGTTGTTCTGGGTATACCTTCAAGAAACCTTCAAATACAATGACGCTTCCTGTTGTTTTGAATGTGTATGCTTTTTTGTTAGATCCATCAACATGAAGAAGAATGGTGGTGAGTCGGGACTGTGCGGGCACCATCTGTGAGGCTAGCGCACGACGCCAAATCAAATCATACAATTTCCATTGCTGATCGTTCAAAGAATCCTTGAGTTTTTCTGGAGTAAGTTCAACGTGAGTTGGTCGAATCGCCTCATGTGCTTCCTGTGCAGATTTTGATTTGGTTTTATATACGTTTGGTTTCTCGGGGATGTACTTATCTGAGAAGGTGTTCGATGCATAATCTCGGGCAGCAGCTACATACTCAAGAGACAAATTCACAGAATCTGTTCGCATATATGTAATCAATCCAGTTGTGCCTTCCTCGCCCGGTGTTTCAATACCTTCATACAGCTGCTGAGCTAAACGCATGATTTGCTTAGCAGACCATCCAAACTTAGAGTGAGCTCCTTGTTGCAGGGTTGATGTGGTAAATGGTGCATTCGGATTTCTTTTCTTATTCTTCTGTTCGATACTTTTAATCGAGGCACTTGTATCTTTACACGCATCAACAATTTCAAGTGCATCCTTCTCATTTCCAATACTCAATTTTTCTAGTTTTTTGTCGTCGATTTTGAATAGGCTGGATTCGAGTGGTTGATCCTTTGCGCTATCGGCAACAAACAAGCCATCGATCGTCCAGTATTCGTCAGGTTTGAATGCACGAATTTCGCGTTCTCGTTCAACGATCAATCGAACCGCAACGGACTGTACGCGTCCTGCAGATAATCCACGTGTCACTTTCTTCCACAGAAAAGGGGATAGTTCGTATCCAACAAGTCGGTCTAGTACGCGACGCGCTTGCTGTGCATTCACACGAGCCAAGTCAATCTTTCGTGGTTCTTCGAGAGCTTTCAAAATAGCCTTTTTTGTAATTTCATGAAACGCAATTCGCTTCACTTTTGACGGATCCAGTTTTAAGATGTGTGCTAAGTGCCAAGAAATAGCTTCTCCCTCTCTGTCTTCATCAGTTGCAAATAAAATCTCATTGGCTTCTTTTGCAAGCTTGCGAAGTTTAGCTACTTGCTTTTTCTTGTCGGGCATGATGTCATACTCCGGCTCAAAATCGCCCTCAGTATCGATCCCCATGGTTTTCTTAGGAAGATCACGAAGATGACCATATGAAGATTCCACAACATACTCCTTTGGAAGGAATTTGGTGATAGTTTTAGCTTTAGTAGGGGACTCTACAATGACGAGCTTCATATAAGGGGGTGGGATGTAGGAAATGATTCTAGGAAGTTGATAATATGTGCGGCAACATTAATGTGCGTGGCTGCTTCAAAGTGTTGGAATCCAGGATTACGATTCACCTCAAGAATGTACATCTCTCCGTTGTGTTCTCTCATGTCCACACCTGCAACGGGAATATACAGTGCGGCTGCGGCTGAGATGGCGATATCTCTCATGGTGTCGGTCATGTCGCAGGAGGAAAAGGTTGAATCGAGGTCTGTGTTAGATCGAAATTCGCCGTCTGCAGGAGTTTTCTGCACGGCTCCGATCGCTTCACCGTTCACGACAAACACGCGAAAATCATGTGGGGCATTGAGGTATTCCTGAATGATATACGTTCCCATGGAAGCGGTAGCAAGGGCAGATCTTACATCATCAATTGTATCACAGCGACGAATGTCAGTCCCATGTGAGCCATGAATCGGTTTGACGATGACGGGAAACTGAAATCTATCAGTCACTGTGTCGACGAGTGATTCATGGGTAATAAAAAGCGTATCTGGAGTGGGAAGCTGTGCTGCTGATAGCTTCATCATCTGATGTAGTTTGTTCCATACAAAGGGAACATCGATGAGTGCGGGATTAGCCACTGCAACGAGCTGCCTCTCAAATGCTTGGGCGAGTGAAAGGTATGCCGAAATATATTGTGGATGCATGTCACGAAAAAATGCCACATCGCACATATCTGCATGAAGCAGCTCATCGTCAATTTTGATGAATTCAGAGTTATTGTCGACTCCCATCTCGATCTGCTCAATATGAACAACACGCGCCTCATGGCCATGCTTTTCAGCCTCTTCAATTATTCGTACGTTCCCAGGTGATTCGGAATTTCCAATAACTAGTAATTTCATATTGTTTTTACATATCTCATGCCTCCGATCTGTTTGACGATACGTTTCGTTTCGAGCATTGTCAAGAGCGTCATAACGCGCCCTGCAGGTAGTGCTGCGCGGGCAATACAGTCATCGATATGCATGGCTTCATGTGACAAAAGAGACAGTAGATTTGCCTCATCAGGAGAGTCGGGTGTGTATATCTGCATCTGTTCTGGTTCAGTCTCAATATTGAATACATTCAAGATATCTTTAGCTGAAGTCACGACATGAGCACCCATAGAAATGAGTTTATTGGTGCCGGAAGATGCGTGAGAGAAAATGGATCCAGGAGTAGCAAAGACCTCTCGGTTTTGTTCCAGTGCGACGCGTGCTGTTATGAGCGATCCAGATTTTTGTGCAGCCTCTACGACATACACACCCTGACACATGCCGGAGATAATTCGATTTCGCAATGGGAAGTGATGCTTGAGTGGAGGAGTATTCGGTGGGAATTCAGATATGACGGCTCCGCCAGACTCAATAATGCGTTCAGCCAGCTGTGCATGCTGTCGTGGGTATAGCCGTTTGGAATCAATCCCAGAGCCTAGTACTGCTACCGTATATCCTTGTGACAGTAATGTTTGCTCGTGCGCGCATCCATCAACGCCGAGTGCTAACCCAGAAATAATATCACACCCTCTTTTTACCAGTGTTGGTACGACGCGTTCGATAATCTGTTGTCCGTAGTGTGTTATCTTTCTCGAACCTACGACTGCAACAGGCATCTTCATTGGCCGCAGTACACCCTTCACAAACAACACGGCAGGTGGATCAAAGATCTGAGATAGTAATTCAGGAAATTCGTTATCAAAAAAACGGACCACACGAATGCGCTCACGCCTAAGCAACTCAGATATGTATTGCATTTTAAATTCTTTTTTGTGCTCGAAAAAATCACAGACAATCGCATCTCGTATACCAGCCTCAACAAGTTCCCCGTGTGACGTATTCCACACGCTTTTCATTGAACCAAAGTGATCGTGGAGTCGTCGCAGTTTTACGCTTCCAAATTTCGGAAATGAGGCGACTGCTCCCCAAAACACGGATTCATCATATTCTGTTGACATATAGGATGGTACGGTTTAGTATATGATCGTTCGTTACACGAGGAGTAAGGTATGATTCCATACATTTCAGGTGTCCCGTTAATTGGTCGTTCAGAAGATGTTGAGCTGTGCACGAAGTGCAGAAACATTGTTCAAGAATCTGATTTTTTTGCTCACTGCACACACGAGGTGGTGACGGTGAAACTTACGGGTTTTCAGCACGGCACCGGCATCGAGTGTCTTAGTGTTGGGTGTGAATACAATGAGATGGCTATGTCTGTGAGTCAGATCTCCGACATGCTGAATGCGCATGCTGGTCGTCATTGTTCGGATGATAACCCGGACCAAGTATTCCACGAGTCGATGGCTGCTCTGGTTGGCGGATAAATCAAAAAGGACCTATGAGGTCCTTTTTTTAATTTCACCTGCAATGTTTGAAATCATCTCATCAAGTTTCTCTGTCTTGCTGAATGAGATGTTTTGTAATACTAAATCAATAGCTGGGAGTGTATTTCCCTCAGGACGAACGCCGAGTCGGATACGGGTAAAATCTTTTGTGCCGACATGTGAGATGATTGATGCTACACCGTTATGTCCCGCAGCTCCGCGATCAGATTGAATTTTCATGTCGCCCAGTGCGAGGTCTGTATCATCATGAATGACAATAAGGTCAGAAGGTTCGGTTGTGTACCACTTCATGAGTGCGCTCACGGGGATTCCAGACTCATTCATGAATGTCCTTGGTTTGGCAAAAGTAACTTTCTGACCATTGATGGTGCATTCAGCAATGTCACAATTTGTTTTCTTCATCGGCTTCCATTCACTGCAGTCAAATTCCTTCGCAAGCATTTCGACAGCAAGGAAACCTACATTATGGGCAGTGAGTAAATATTTGTCACCTGGATTACCGAGTCCAACAACAATCATAAGCAATAAACATGTCATCCTGAGCGTTGAAGTATAATAGCCTTCGTTATAGTTTATCCCCGTGTTTGGGGGAAGGATCTCGTTGGTCGTGCAGGACGTACGGGATCCGTTCGGATTCGCTCAGGATAAAATCGATTAGGAAAAGCGATTTTATTTCTTAATAAAGAATACCATTGGTACACCTTCAAAGCCAAACATTCGTCGGATTTGATTCTGGAGATACCTCAGATAAGTTTCGTGCAAATCCGTTTTTCGTCTCACATGTAACTGAAACACGGGAGGGGAGATGCCAAGTTGTTTGATAGAGAAAATCTCTGGATGACGAACTCCTTTTCCACGAGTGGGAAGATGTCGTCGTTTAATTTTTTCAAATGCGTCTTCAAGCTCAACTGGATCCAACCATTTCTTTCGCTCTTGGTTAATTTTTTCGATAAGCGGAAGAAGTCGTAATACATGTTTACCTGTAAGTGCAGATAGGTAAATAACTGGCGCAAACTTCACAAATTTAAAAATCTTAGTGATGTACTGGAAGTAGTGATCGCGGGCGTCATTGTAGTCCTGTGATTTATCAGTAATTTTCAGGAAACTGAATTCTTCGTGTTCTTCTTGTGTGATATCCCACTTATTCGCAACGATAATAATTGGTTTTTTCGAATCTTCAATCATACCAGCAAGATGTCTGTCTTGGGATGTAACAGGCTGTGAACTATCCAACACAAATAAAATCATGTCGGCTTCCTGAATTTGGTTGATGGATTGTGTAACACCTTTTTGTTCAATACCTTTTCCAACACGAGCTCTTTTTCGGATACCTGCTGTATCAATAAACAAAAGATTGTGTCCTTCCCATTCAACGAGTGTGTCGAATGTCTCTCGGGTTGTGTGAGGGATATCTGAAACAATAACTTGGTCTTCACCGACAAGCTCATTAAAGAGGGATGATTTTCCAACGTTTGGTCGTCCGATCAAGGCGATCTTTACAGTATCCTTTGGAAGTTCTGGTGGTGTCTCATCTGCAAATTCTAGGTGGTTATATGCGACGTCTAACAAATCACCGACCCCTTTTCCTGTTGATGCTGATACGGGTTGCGGAGTTCCAAAGCCAAGTGCTTCCCATTTCTCCTCTTGTACTTGTGAGATGAGTTGCATGTTATCTGCTTTGTTCGCTGCTAAGATAACTGGCTTGTCAGCAGCCTGTAACTTCAGCGCCATTTTTTTGTCGTTGTGATCAAGAGGAGATCGTACATCAACAACAAAAATAAGAACGTCAGCCTGCTCAAGGGCAAGGTCGACTTGATGAACAACATCTTCTGCAAACGGATCGTCCTCAGGAGCAACCATCCCACCTGTATCGATGAATCGAATTGGTTCACCACGCCAGTAGGCGATTGAACGGTTACTTGTTCGAGTCGTACCTTCTTTGCTTGTCACGATAGCTGAATACTTTCCAGTAATAACATTGAATAATGTGGATTTTCCAACATTAACACGACCGACCAGGGCGACGGTCGGCATGGGTTGATCTATGAGTTGTGCAGCCGTTAAAGACATTGCTAACGAAGGTTATTTTCACTTCCAATTATTATAACGATATCAGCCTCTTGGTCAAGTGTAAATGGTAGTTTTTCCTGTAAAATCTCAGTATTTATGAACGGAGCGATGCGGGATAGGGCTGCATCTGTCTTTTCGTCGACAGATAGCTGATATATCACCGTGGACTCATATGTACGCTCAGGTGTGTTGCCGATGTGTCGTATATCGATATTTTCCGATTCTAGGAGCTGACGCATAGCTCCTGCGAGGCCTGGCTCCCACGTTCCGTTGAGTATGACAACACGAGCGGATCTGAACTCTGAAACATCAACCTTCATGCGTGCGGGCGGGGTTGGTGGTTCAACATCAAACATGTTGTCGACAAAATGCGCGACTTCAGAATAATCCCCAGCTTTTGGAATCAAGAAATAGCCATAGTCATTATTTATTTCCTGCAATAATGAATCACGCCTCACAGTCAACACATGATGCACAATTTCATCTGGCTCAACATTCTTTCCTTTTTTCGCAAACTCCAAAATTTCAATCAGATTCAAATCAGTGTCGACGTGTTTCTTTAGAGTATTAAAAAGAGCGGTGATTTTTTTCGGATTGATGATGGTTGTCGGCGTCAAAATTTTATTTCGTAATGCAGTTAATATTTTCTGCTGTCGTTGTGCACGTGCAAAGTCAGATCCTTCACCATGTGAGCCGTGACGTGATCGAGCGTACTGCAATGCACGTCGTCCATCCATCAACTCTGTTCCAGACTCAAACACAATTGTCTGCACGCCAAAATTGTCTGTTGGATATGTTTCATCAATAAATGTTTGGTCGATAGTGATAGAAAGTCCACCGAGCGTATCAACGATTTCTTCAAATGCATTAAAGTCTACGCGCGTATAATAATGAATCGGCTCGTCCAGCACCTGAGAGATGACATCTTTGGCAAACTCACCACCTTTACCAGGATTCTGTTCTTCTCCATATGCATTTGCGTGATTGATTTTCCGTACGCCATAACCAGGGATAGTTACTGCCATGTCGCGTGGTAATGAGAGGAGTGCAACTTTGTTTGTTGATGGGCGAAAGCTTGCAAGGATAATGGAGTCTGATAATTGAGGTCCGTCATGTCCTGCGCCGCCAACACCAAAAAATAACATGTTGATGCGATCATCGTTATATCCATCAAGCAATCGATTTCCAGAAAATACTAATCGCTTGAGTCCTCGAACGATAGATGGTTTCTCCTCGTTAACTGCTGGCTCATCACCCCCAACAAGCATGGCTTTTACGAATCCGAATCCCCAAAAAAGTGCAGCAGCAATAAAAACAACAACAAAGAGACGTAAAAAAATACGTCCGTAGTTACGGCCCGAAGGGCGGAGGTCAAAATCACTACTATATTTGCGCATAACGAGTTTATAGGAGCCTCTAGTATAGGAAATTTAGTATATTATGACAACAGAGCAAAATTAATCAACAAAAAAAGACCGCATAATGCGGTCGAAGTGATTAGGCTGCTTCTGCGGCCTTCTCTGCTTTTTTGGCAGTCAGTTTGCGAGCTTTCTCTTCTTTCTTTCGAAGAGTTTGGAGAATATGATCTCTCTCAGCGCACAGCTTGGTGAATACCTCAGCTTCTTCTGTATTTTCAGGGTTGTGTGTGTCTCGCATGTTAGATGCCCATCCACAGAGCAGGCGGAAGTACACGCGAAGCCCTTCTCTCCACTGCATGAGTCGTGTTGCATCACGACAGAGATTGAGTGCATCCAGGTGATGTCCTTTAAGGGATCTGTGTTGGAGTGCAGTTTCTGTTAGTTCGGTTTGCGCAGTCTCAAGTCTTTTAATTTCGGTTTCCGCATAATCCAGTCTTTTGGTAAGACCTTCATTCTTCTCCTGAATTCGGAAGAAGATCTCCTTGATGGATAGTACTGAAAGGCCATAGTAACATTCCGCTATTAATGTGAGTGCCTCGGTTACATTCATTTGCATGGAATCGTCAGATTTGGTTTTGAGTCGGATGTGGATTTGATCAAGTGAATATGCGAAGTTCAGATCAAAACCTGAAATACAACTAAACATGACCATATTGTGGGCTGGAGCATGGTAGTGTGCACGTTTGATCGGTCCGCCAAGTGGAATGGTAAGTGCGACGACAATCCGTGAGCAACCCTGAGACTCGGAGTCTTTTGGGTATTCTGCGCCTGATTCTAGATACGTGTCAGGGTCGGGTTCCAGCATGGTAAAGCTACCACTACGTACTGTCCACTCAAACTTTCCGTTATCCCAGAGATAAACGAGAAGAGTACGACCGATTGAGTTTCGTCGCCGCACCTCGATAAGAGATTGGATAGGCCATGGCGCTACTGGAGAGTACGGACCACAGGTGTGGTGGAATGCGTAACTCATCCATCCGACAAACACAAGCATGATCGAGCTACCAGTCGCATAGATGAGGTAGTCTGCTTGGGTAAGTACTTCGTCATGCTCGTGCGAAAGGCATAAGTATCCAAGAGCTAAAAGTGTTACAACAGCGCTGATACCAAACCAAGACTTCACTCTTCCGTAGGGAATGGATCGGTGTTTTGTTATAGCTTTGTTTAAGTCGCCAGTTTTTCTCATGAGAAACTCCTTGTCTGCCCAATCGTGAGAAGTGAGTTGGGGAGAGATGATGACGTACTAACAAGATGTGTTTTACGGCCCTATTGGTTAGAGCGGCTCAGCGCATCGAGTGTTCAGCCACATCAGGATTATTGTAAGAAACATGTCATCAGGAACGCCCCAATAACAAACCAAAGCTAACAAAAGAAGTGTGCTCCTTCAAGGGTTTTGAATAATAAAAGTAATGCTGTTACTATATTGCTCTATGAAACTATATATAGTCCGTCATGGACGAACGACACACAACGAGAGGGGGATATTGCAAGGCACGCGCATTCAAGGTGAGCTGAGTGAGACGGGGCATGAGCAGGCAAGATTGGCTGGAGAATTTTTGAGTAATATTAGTTTTGATCATGCATATTCGAGTGATCTGAATCGTTGTGCACAAACTGCCGAACACATCATGACATATCATGCAGATACACCGCTTCATCATATAATTGATTTACGCGAGCGGACGACGGGAGTATACGACGGCCGTCATCGGGATGAATATTTCAGTGCACTAGATGCGAGTCGGGAATTGTGGCAGGAGTTTAAAGCTGAGGGTGGAGAATCGCATGTGGAGACGGGGGAGCGTATGCAGCGGGTGCAAGAAGAGTTGTTTAAAAAACATTGCGGTGAAACAGTTCT
>CAZHXK010000018.1:0-20724 GCA_964536565.1 uncultured Gammaproteobacteria bacterium | reverse complement strand
CTATCAATGAATTCATACATCTTATTAGCTCTTAGAGTTACCTTTACACCAGCACCTGACTTCACGATTTCATACGGAAGCAAGTCTTTTTCACGCTGCACTTCTTTGTCTTCCCAACGACGACCAATCAAACGTTTCACACTGTAAAGTGTGTCTTTGTGATTCGTAACAGCCTGGCGTTTTGCTGGTAGACCAACAATACGTTCGCCAGATTTGTTTGTAGCGATAATTGATGGGGTTGTGCGCTGCCCTTCTGCGTTTTCGAGGATCTTTGGTTTACCACCCTCAATAATAGACATACATGAGTTTGTGGTTCCAAGATCGATTCCTAGGATTTTTGACATATATTGTAGTTTATTTTGTTTCTAATTTATTAACGATTACTTTAGCTGGTCGCAGAACTCTCTCTTTTAACTTGAATCCTACCTGAGCTTGTTTGATGATAGCGTTGTCTGGGAGTGACTCGTCTGTTTCTGTACTAACTGCTTCATGCAATGCTGGATCGAACTCCCCTGTTGCGTCGATGGTCTCTACTCCAAACTCTTTCAGAACGTCCGCGCATTGCTGTGCGATGAACCCCACACCAGCAAACCATTCTTTTACTTCTGGAATGTCTGGAGTTTTTTTGGTTGCTTGCTGGAGATGATCGAGAATCGGGAGATATGCTTGCGCCAGATCTGCCGTAATGGATTCGCGTGCATGCTGTTTTTGTATGTGGAGATCTTTTTTCAAGTTCTCATAGTCAGCGAGCGCTCGTTTCCATCCTGCGAGGTATTCATCGCGCTGTTCTTCAACTGTTTTCGCGACAACCTCTTCCTCGACTACAACTTCTTCTTCAGCGTCTTCATCTTTCTTTTTTGATTTTGTTTTACTCATAGATTTTCTTAATGTGTTGGAGTAGTGCGCGGTTTGCTTCGTAGTTCATACGCAACGGTCCGCACATCATAATAAGAAATGGTACATTATTTTTTGATGTCACTTTAATTCCCATGACCGCACACTTAGGTGCGACAAGTCGTTTGTCTCCGATGAATGTTTCGACATCATTATTCATCTGAGAAAATAATTCGTTTGTCATGTTTTCAAATTGATCGAACAGTTCACCAATTGAGTTTCGTGTTCTCTCGTCTGAGAATTCTGGTTTATTAAATAGCTGGGAAAGTCCCGATACAAAGTAGCGACCATCTTCATCCACCAATGCGATCGACTCTCCTGAAATGTCTGAAAGCTGCTGTGCTAGAATACGTCGATTATTTTCACGCGCCTCTTTCAGTCGCAATGCTTTGCGTTTTCCTAGTGCATTTTCGTGGACGAGATATCTCACAAAATACTTGTACCCACGAACGGTCGGAATGCGACCAGCTGACGTATGTGGCTGCGTGATAAATCCATTCTTTTCTAGAATGGCAAAATCCGCTCGAACCGTTGCAGGAGAAATTTGTAGGTTATGCTTTCGCACCAATGACGAAGATCCCACTGGTCGTGGATTCTCGATATAGTCTCGGATTAACAACCCAAGGACATGTGCACGTCGTTGATTTAGCATAATTGAGCCAAGTCATCTTGAGCGTCTTAGTCGAAGGATCCCGTCGTTGTATTGACTGGATTCTATCGCCTACGGCTCCAGAATGACCAATTAGCACTCTCCCTATGTGAGTGCTAGAAGTATAATATATCGCCTTATTATTGTCAATAGTCATTGAGGAAAATAAAAACCTCTTACACCGCGTAGGTGTAAGAGGCAGCACAGAACCCAGTGAACGCTGAATCACACTCTTTTCAGAGCATGCTTCAACCATTTAAGATGGACTGAGTACTCAGAATCATCCTATCATTCGGTCGAAAATGGGGACTCGAACCCCCACGCAACAATACCCAGCCCACTGGTAAGAGGAGTTGAACCCCGCATGCCGACATGACCGGCCCTCCGGATCTCGTTTTTAAGTGTCGATATATCATATGCCATTCTCTTGCATATGTCAACCCCTCAATGAGGGGTTGCGCCTAGCCTGTAGGCGATCGGTTTTTTATTGGCTTTTCTACCTTAGGCAGGACCGCCTTCTCTTCCTGTTGCCCAGTCGCATTTCCTAGAAGTGCTTTGCATATGCCATGTCTTTTTTCCAAATCATTCCATGCTTCCAGGCATCGTTCGGCGGACTTACTTGCCTCTGACGCAATATCCACAGTCTCTCTCGTTTGATCCTGAGACTTTATTGCCAGATCTTGGGCTTCTCCTGCCAAACCAACACAGCGCTCTGATGTGCTGAGCACTGTCGTTGTCCGCTCCTTACAAGCCTCAAGTTGATCCACGAGAACTTCATTAGCGCTCATGTAACTACGCGAGGTAGTAAGCACATCAGACGTCAGTACTGATGCTCGGTGACTCGTGTATGTCGCAAGTACCGCCAAACACATCATAAGAGCACATGCTATCCTCCATATAACCAACTCAGTTTTCTGTCTCGCCATTTTTTTACCGAGAGTTTCGGCTTCCTCTTGATCATTATCACCCTCTTGCATATTTCCTCCTCATATCATGAATTGAACTACTCAAAAGCAGTCTATGCATATAATGTCTGCTTGTCAATGAGCAATTAAAAAATCCCGACATGTGGGATCCGTTTTACTTCTCTACTATTTCACATGTGAATTGGAGAATCCTGCCATCAACCTCCTTACCCTCACATCGACAGGACTGTCCATTGTTCGCAACCTGCTTACACACCTCCATTGCAGTTGTGGCTTGTGCATGACTTGCGATAACTCTGAGATGACCAACAGCACTCATCATTTGTACCATCAAACAGACCAGACAAGCAGTGATCAATATCAGCAACATAACCTTTAGATTATCCATCTTTCCTCCTACCTACTTCTTTACAGAATACACTCAACGCGATACGTACCATCGTCCGCTTTTTTCACCACACACGCTCTATCATCCCGAGCGTTGAGATGATGTAACTCAATTGCATTTGCAATCCTTGTTTCATTGCGGATATCAACCAATACCTCACCCAAGACCATAAACATGACAATGATAACAACGAACAATAACTCCTTCACCCTAACCTCCTACGCAAGACAAATCTCAGACAACAAAATATTCTCAACATGAATACCACGTGGTGAGAAAATTCGTTCCAATTCTGTTTTGATTGTTTCTTCCACCTCTTCTCGTCTTGTCTGCGAAATTTCCGCAGCTGTATAACGCGATGCAGTCATGCGCACACGAGACTGAATGGTTGGACGAACAATTTTTTCTACAAAATCCTCTCCGATTGCCTGCCAGATAGCAGGGATTTGATGTACATCAAGACGAAGCAAAACTGTCGCCTCAAGAACAACTTTTTTATCATCGGATGTTAAACACGTGATAGGCATATCGCCGAGTGCACGTGGATTTTCCAATGTCATGTCTTTTGAAATAGAGTATTCGAGTGTTTGTGTATTGAAAAGTTTGGCTTTCTGCCAAAATGGAATCTTCAAATGAAGACCTGGTGCATATACCTTTTTAAGTACACCTCGTCCGAGATCGTACACACACGCAACGTAACCTGGTGGCACGTACACAAATACGCCCTTGAGGACATCCTCAACGACGAAGGTATACATTAGTTTGTCGATTGAATCTGATGATTCAGCCATATAAATAGGGTTTAGGGTAGAGGGTGTAGGGTTTAGTCTATTTTGCTGGTTTTCTGAGGTTTTTACCTAGAAGAGCGATGGTAGCAGAGAACACTAATGTTGTCAATATGAACATGGACTTCACCATAGGCAGTAATAATAGGAAAATTACGACTGACCCAGGGAACAAAATCGAGTAGTACATGTCGCGCTTGGTGAGTTTTCCGCGACGACTTTTGAATTCTGATCGTACTTGAAACATAATGAATACACCCACGACCAGCGCCCAGAACATACTTTTCTCTGCTGCATTAAAACCGTAGAAATCTGTGTTAATCGCCACAGGAAAATCTACCCATGAGTATAAAATTGCAGATGATATTTTTCCTTTTACTCCCCCGATAAAGACTTGGTACAAAACGATGAAGACGAGCACTTGAATACCTAGCAATACGGCTTTCGCCCATGGTGAGAATTTATTTTCTCGCAGTAGTGTACGGATTTCCATTTTTCGCTGTACCGGATCGTTCTTAAATTTCTTCTGAATGGCGTCAAACTTTTCCTTCAACATCACAAACTTCGCTTTGTTTTTTTCTGTGATAATGGAAAGTGGCAAAAGCAATACGCGCAACAACACCGTAAGCAAAATAACCGCCCATACGATATTCTCTCCGGCCGGGCCGTTGTATAGCCACACCAAAATATTAATCAGTGGATCATAGAGATATGTGCTCCAAATGTTTGAGAAAAAGTTCATAAGAATAATGTGACAATCATACCGAGTGCAAATGTTGCAATAACTATTGATCCGGTGATACGAGGAAATGATACATGCATACCACGTGGCTGCACATCTCCTGTTTTACGCGCCTTCCAAAAGATGAGAACAAAGAGGATTCCCTCAAGCCCACCACCGAGTGCTCCAGCTAGTCCGAGCGTTTTAATAAAGTCTCGTGCTCCAATAAGATATAACCCCAACGGGACTCCCAATGCAAGCCCCCATGCAATAAGCTTATGAAGTTTAAAATCCCATTCATACACGCGACGCAATGCTAATCCAATCGTTAAAAAACTCGTTCCCATCGCAATGATCGCAAATAGACTTCCGAGTATGATCATGTGAGGGCCAACTGCCTGCCCGAGACCGATAGTCGCAACCTCTGTCGTATTCAATCCGTTCACCCCAACAACCGCCATTGAAAATACCAAGTACAATGTCATTGGGATCGCAGTTCCAAGCAACACTGTATTCTCAATCTTCTTTCCTTTTTCACGCAACAAAATTTCTAGTTCGGGAATAACAGATACACCACCCATCGCAAACATGATGACACCAAATGGAACGAAAATGTTCGCGTATTGTACGACGAGTAAGTTTGCTGGATCAACGTGAGGAAGACCAAACAGAGCAAGCGAGATGAGCAAAAGAAATAAAATGCCAGCTAGGAATAGCTCCGCCACTTTCACACCATCAAGCCCTTTCCACACAACCAATGAGAGCAGCGAAAAAAAGATCATACTCCACCAAAATTCTGATAGTATCGGAGCGATGCTCGCCAACACATCACCCGATGCGATGATGTAAGCTAAAATCGCCATGTAACTGAAGAAGACAAAATTGAGTCCGATGATTGTACCTCCAAATTTTCCGAGGTATTTTCTGCCCAGCCCAGGGATCTGCAATCTCTTTTTGGTCCGCAGTGCCACTTCTGCGACCATCAAATGAACATAGGTTATGATGACTCCAAGGAAGACAATGTAAAAAGCACCGATCGCCACACCAGCTTGTGCAACCACATACGGGATACCTAAAACGCCGGCGCCAATAATAGCACCAACCATCATGGCAATTGCTTCGAAACTTGCTATTGTTTGTAAGTGCTTGAGCCTCCTTTTCATAAGTTGAGAATCGACAGCTGAAATATTTTTACGCAGACATGCTTGATATACTTCACTAAAAATGTGCATGAACGAGGAAGTGATGTCGGCGCATCATTGACGAGTTCTAAGCAATTTTAGGGAAATAGAGCGAGTATAGATGTGTGAAAATATTTCAATTGTGGGTTCTCGTATTATACCATATTTTAGTCATTTTCGTTTGTTTAGGGTTGACAAATAAGCTAAAATATGCTATTTTATATAGTTCATTTACAATTATTTTGAGTTTGAAAAGTCTTTGATTCACACCTGAGGAGGACATGATGGACGGAGTTTTTGATGGATTGAGTGATCGTCGGCGTGGCAACGTCGAGAAGATTGCTGCGGAAATGTCGCCGGACCCTTCCATGTGGAAGCTGGTGGACATTACGACCGATGGTGGTAACTGCACCTGTGGTCAGGCTATTCTGTACAACTTCATTCTGGCGCATACTGATCCGAAAGTCACACGACGTATCGTGATTGGCTCTTCCTGCATCGAGGATACTGTGCCATGGCTTCAGGTCATGAATGCGCAAGGTCTCGTTGATGCGATCCGTGACAAGTTCAAAGAGCTTCTTGCGGAGATTCGTAAGCAGAAGACGCACGTCGCGGGTCAGATTAAACTTGATCAGGTGCTTCCGCATGCGGTTGCTCTTGATGAGTGGTATTACGATCTGTGCGGACGCGTTTCCAACTTTGAGCGTTTCCGTTTGCACTTCATGCCAACGTATTTCAAGTCGTTCAAGTGGATTGCCGATAGTGGCGGAAACACACCTGGCCGACGCGCATCAAGCATCTCAAAGCGCATCTCAATAGTTCTTGCGAAAGCGCAGTCACTGAGACGCGCACTAGCTAAAGCCGGAGAGGTGGACGCATGGATAGCTCCATGTCGCAAAGTCACCGTCAATGATATGTGGCGCGTTACGTACGCTGCTGCACAGGAGTCACGAGGTAACGTCGCGTTGGCTTTTGAAGCTGACGAGTCGTGGCCGACGGATGTGGTTCGGGATTACAATATTGCTCGCGCAACGTTTGCGCGCGGTCATCTTGTCCCATTCACGCAAAGTCGACTTGAGCGATACATCACCGAGGCTCATGAGCTTCTGGCACTTCCGACCAACGAAGGTTGGCTGGACATGCAGAAGGTCATTCGTACGGCCCAAGGGAACGTACGAACTCGACTGATGAAGGCTCACCCTGAGGACTTCCTTCAGGATTTGCGCCGGCGTGTGATGAACTCGATCGATCGGACTCCTCCGATGTCGGTCAGCGCATGCCGCACGTACCTTGAGGAACTTCAATCACTGCAGCATGAGCTGAGCGATGAATCCCTCAGTGCAGTGCGATCTCACCATAAGCGTATTACTCGTCTCAGAGGTGAAGCGCTCACACTGCGTCGCGATCTGGAGCATACCATTCGCCGTGCGCGTCGATACCAAGGAGATGACACGCTTTACGTGGAACATCATCCCCTGGCGAGTAGAGGCGTCGCGCTGAACGAAGAAGACATTGCGGAAGCACGAGCTTCTTTTGAGGAGGCCATTGCACAGCTTCCGAACGAGGAAGAGCTTAGCGTAATGAAGGCGGCATACGATGCCAACATCGAGCGCCTGAAAAAGCTCAGAGTGACCGTGATGGAAGAACAGCGTCAACTATCTCGCACTGCCCACACACATGATGTGTCGAAAACGATGCCTGCCATCATGAGAAAGATCAGGGTTCCGCTTTCAGCATATGTTCCTTATCCAGGATGGGGCGGGGGTGAAGCAGGCATACTCAAAGTTCAAAAGCAGATTCGTGAGGCTCGAGAGCTTCTACCGAGCACTGACGAGATGAAGCGGTTGAACGAGATTCGGAAGAAGAAACTGCGTCTCGCTGAACTCCCCAGCCTCATTTCGGGCTCACGAGCTCGTGGACAAGCACAGCAAGCTGAGGTCGACGAAGGTCGTCTTGTGCGACTAATCATGGAGTCTGAACTACATCGGAACCAAACCCAGTACATCGGCAGACGACATCGTCGCAAGTATGTACTGCGACATGCGGATGTTCGATCGAGTGTACTCAATAGCACTTTCTGGTATCGATGTGAACGCGTGATGCATGAGAATGACAACTACAAAGTCATTCTCGTCTCACTGTTTCACTTCCATGACACACTCGAGGATTTCGAGCAGAACGCCCGAGACTACGAACGTGAAGCACTCGATCTCGCTGAAGAGGTTATGCAGCTGGAAGAAGCAGCTCCGAAACCACAAACCTGCGCCGCATAGAGCGCAGGCTAGGTACCCTCTTGGGTGTACGACTACGGTCGTGCACTCAGGTGGGTATTTTTTTATACTATAACTCCGTTTCAATAATTTCAGCTGCCCACAAAGCTTTAGCTTCCTCCCAAAAACTATCATCCCCCTTTACCTCTTTCATCCAATACCACCATTCAACTCCCCAGAGATAATGCTCATCGAACCCTGTCTTTTTTGCGAACTCAATGTTTTCCTTAAACTGATCAATACTCATCGTGAGTCTTTGTTCATCAAGTGACACATTGTTGTATGAGCGCTCAGGTAACCATGGTTCCATCTGCAACTCTGAACCCACGACGCGAAGCTGCGGATTTTCCTTCTGCACAATTTCAGCTTTACGTGTGTAATATATTGGCGGGAATGGGTACTTCACATATTTGAGTATATCGTTGTACACCCATCGATACATCGTCACACCAAGTACATCCACATACGAAGCAGCTTTCCCCCACGTACCAAGTTCTCCAGAGTCTGTTGTCATGATTGGTCGATCATCAAGCGTTTTAACACGTTCGATTTCACGACCGAGTAGGCCGGGTGCTGTCGACGGACACTCTCCAAAGAACTTCACAAACGGCTCGTTCTCAACTTGCCACATCGTAATATTATCGTACTTCTTGAATTCTGTGATTTCTTTTTCTACCAATGCGAGTACGCTCTCAGATAGATCACGCTCAGACAAGTCCGCTGCCCACTCAGGCGTATGACATTCAGGCCAGCGCGGTGTACGCAGTCCAACCACCGGCACGATACTCACTCCCCGCTTCCCCGCTTCCTCGATCATGAAATGATAATCATCGAATGCATACGCACCCTGTTCTGGCTCGACATCCTTCCATGGAATCGCAATTCTTATATGAGAGACCTGTAAATCGTCGAGGATTGATAGGTACATCTCCTTCCACTCCACATTAAGATAGCGCGCATAATCCTTAGAATATGTAACTCCCCATTTTATATTTTTTGCCGGCTCTGTTTTACCCACGAAAAAATATATTAGAACACCTGCAATAAAAATAAGGACTGCATAAAAAAACAGTCGTCTGATCTTTTCACCGAGTGTACGTCTTCGTCCGAACATATATCGATTTCATTGTAACAAAAAAGAGGCGCTTGCGCACCTCTTTCTTAAAATCACTGACTTAGAGAACAGCTTCCTTTGCAGCCTTTGCTACGCGGAATTTAACAACTGTCTTTGCGGCGATCTGAATTGATTCTCCTGTCGCTGGGTTACGACCCATGCGAGCTTTTCGGTGAACCTTAACCAACTTACCCAAACCTGGAAGTGGCATCTCTCCTTCGCCCTTAACCTGCTCGATTGTAAGTTCTACGAACTTCTCCCAGAATTCTCCAGCTTCCTTCTTGCTTGTACCCATCAAATCAGCCAATGCCTGTTGCATTTGTGACTTTGTGAACTTGGCCATAGTATCTTAATTTAGATAATTATTAGGCTATATATACTAAATGAAATGTCTTCTATCCGTGTGAGTTATCAACACGTCTGACCTTTGAAAAACAGTATACGCATAAAACCCAATAAATACAAGCTTTTTGTGGATATCTATTTTTGGGATATACGACGAGCTCAAAAGCTACACTATCATAGGGTGCGGAGGAAGCTCAGAGTGTCGCCCCAACATTGCATCTTCAATACGATAAATTCCATGTGTCGGAGCCTCTATAAATCCATTAAACGCCATACGTGCAAGCGCACCAGACTCAATCCAGTCCAGCAACCATTCGTGCGTATATTGTTCATCATGCTGCGCAATTCCTCCACCAACTTGCCCGAGCCATAACCGATTGTATTCCTCTTGCGAGCCAACTGACGGCGACATAATAATCGGAATACCAAGTCCGGTGTAAAATGAAAGTTCTGATGGTTTCGTCCAAAGAATATCAACGTCGCGCAGGCGTTCATCAAACTTTGTAAAGTATGCTCTCCGTTCCTTTTTGTATAATACTTCAACCACCTTATCGAGTTTTAATTTTTTGAGTTCTTTGTGAAAATAGGATGCAACTTCTTTACGTGCTCCTGCAACCAGAATAAGCTTCATCCTTTTTTTGACGAGCAATGCCTTCAGACTCTTTGCGATATTTATTCCGAGTGTTTTCTGCGCGCCAGCACCCCCCACTGCAAATGCGATAGTTGGTGGTTTTAATTTTTGCCGCTTACAAAATGCCTTACCAAATTGTCTCTCGAGTGTTGAGTAATACCGATCGAAAAACCTTCGATGTGGATCCAATGTATTCAGACGACGTTTTAAATCTTTTTTGATTATAGTTGATTCTGAACCACCAATCAGCGACTTTGCCATCGGAAAGCCCGTGTGGATAATATTCTCTCGTTTCACCCCATACATCTGAAGACGTTCAACCACTCGCCCCGTCGGCGCGAAATATTTAATACGCGATCTATGTGAATCCACTTGAACCCATGCGCGCGATACATCTGAATCTGTGCACACCAAATAGATGTCATTTGGATAATCGTATGTTTCAGCCGCGAATGCAGGCAGTGGAAATGTGCTCACCAGAGGAAGCGGGTTTTCAGCTAGTTTCTCAACGAGATGCTTACCTAAACCTTTCTTAATGAATGCGTGCTGCTGTTTGAGCTGTAGCGTTGGCTTAGAGAGGTCTCGATGGGGGTAGAACGGTGGAATCTGCTGCATGCGGTCCATTGCCTCAAAAATATAGTGCCCCAGGATAGGGATCGGTTTCAAGCGCGAAATAGCTTCGTAAATCTCGCGTCCTTGTGTCCACATTTCTTTATCTTTTTTGGGAATGCCTTTGTAATTATTTGCAACCCATATCTCCCCTTTATGCGAGATATCCTTGAGCGCATTTGCCGGCCGCTCATGTCCGTATCCCATATCAACAGCGATAACATGACAGACACCCTTTTTGTTCTTGTGTGAATGTTTCAATTGTTTTTTTATCCTCCCTAACATACACCAGATCTTATTGACTAAATGAGTATCCAAGTATACCATCTAAGTATGGTCTTTAGAAAGGAGATAGTATGGATAATGTATTACGAGAAAGACGCACATCTCGCTTAAAACTATGTGTGTGTGCAGGAAGCCTGCTTACATGCGTTGGTTTTCTGACTGCATATGGATATTCTGAGCAGACTGGTGCTGATGGCATGTGGATGATTGTCATGGCATATATTTTCCTGGAAATCGGATTTGTTACGAGCATTAACGGGACATCCGATCAGGTATTCCCGCAGACTCAATATTGCAGCATGTACTATTGCGGACCACAGGCAGTCACATACTCAACCACCAACACGCAGGAGCAGACATGAAGAAAGGAAACCGAAACGAACATCTCATAAATATCGATTTTGTGTTTGGCAGCCTGATGGTATTTTCGTTTCTGCTAGCCTTAATCCTCTTGCTCACATGGGGTACCGTATCACCCTCGTATCTACTCATCATTTTTTGCGCCTACATAGCGCTAGGTCTTGTGTGCATTGGTATTAGTTCAAGTAAGTACAACGACTTTCTACGTGAAACAAATCAGCCAAGACCGTGGTGGATTACCATTTTTTTTAAGGAAAAAAAATAGCGCCGAACAGGCGTTTTTTTTAATTCGCGCTCTTTTAATTTTCTAGAATTGAGATGTATCCCGCCCCCTGAAGATGTTAAATGTCCATTCAACTGTAACTTTGAATCTGTTGGTCCAATTCCACAGACGCTGAATAAAAATAGTTCGACGCATCCACCATGCGATTCGCCCTGCAAACTTAAACCTCCCAACCTCAGCTACCGCAAACCAATCTCCAATCGGAACCAAATCCCCTTTACTCTTAAATTCGAAACTTTTTTTATCCTTTCCTTGTATGTCAGCCCACACATTATTGGCTGCAATTGCACCAGCTTGTGTGGCAGCCTGAGCAGTTGATGGAGGATTTGCCTTCTCTCCCATCCACGCAATTATATCACCGACACCGAATATCTCTTTATGAGAAGCTACTGCCAAATCACTATCAACCTCCAACAAGCCTCGATCACTCAATAGCGTCGCAGGAAATATTCCCGGCAACGAAGATTTTATTCCCGTAGCCCAAATAACCGTCTTAGTTGAAATAACAGTTCCATCTTTAAGTGTTGCAGATGTTGGCGATACCTTCGTTACTCTATTTTCCAATTCACATTTCACACCTTTATCCCCAAGAATCTTCTTTGCCTTTCTACTTGAGATGGGAGCAAGGCGCGGTAAAATTCTATCGCCCGCATGCACGAGCGTAATTTTGGGTACGGACTTTGGAATCTCCGGATATAACTTTCGCATTTCGCGAATAAAGTCGCCCAGCTGACCCGCCATCTCAACGCCAGTTAAACCACCACCCACAATCACAAAAGACGTGCGCTCTTTCCGCTCATCTATATCATCCGTTACCGCAGCTCGCTCGTATTGCTTCAGGATGTGATTACGCAGCGTCGTCGCATCATCCATATTTTTTAGTGGGAATGAATGTTCGGACGCACCTTCTGTTTTGAAAAAGTTTGTCGTACTCCCCAACGCCACAACCAGATAATCATACGACACATCCTTTTCACTTGTTTTCACAACTTTATTATTGATATCAACAGACTTAATTTCTGCCTCGATAAATCTATTGTGGCAACACGTTACAAATTCACGTAGTGGCTGGACAATATTTGCACGCGAAATCGACCCTGTTGCAACTTCGTGCAACATAGGAGTAAACAACGAATAGTTGTTTCGATTGATGAGCGTAACACGCACTTTTTTTCCAGCTAGCGAAGTGAGTTTTCTGTAACATTCAACACCACCAAACCCGCCACCCAATATAACTACATGCTTCATATACATCAACGTGTCATCCTGAGCGTTTTAGTCGAAGGATCTCGTGGATAATCCAACGAGATCCTTCGGCTCCGCTAACGCTTCGCTCAGGATGACACACTTAAGTTACTTCAGATTTGCACTATTAAACACAACCTTAAACGGCTTGCAGTAGATGATCACTGATTTATAGTCTTCTACGTTGATATCGGTTGGAATTGTATAGTTTTGGTTCCCTATATTACCCTTGAGCTTTGCAAGCTCAACATAACTTCCCAAATCACCAGAAGAACGAACATCAGCGTTCTTTGAAAGCAGGACGCGTAAATCTGGACCATTATCTACCATGAGATCTTCTAACCGCAATATCTCATTACTCCCTGCTCCGGACAAAATGAGAGCTGTTCCAGCGCCTTTATGAGCTACTCCCACAAATTCTCCTTGAGCAACTACCTTTGGACCCGCATCCTCTTTTGTTTTAGTTAGCACGAACACACCTGGCATTGGATCATCAACGACAGCCTCTACCCCTTCTACCTCGGCCATGATTGCATCGTGCTCTTTTTTCATTTCAGCTGGTACTTGCTCCTCGAGGTTAAGCGGAAGCTGTTCAGATACCGACGGATATTGCTCATCCACCTCAACATCAAAAAATAATGGTGAGGCAAGATAATACACAACTCCCCCCGCCAATAGAACAACCAACGCGATGAGAAGTTTTTTCATATTATTTTGTGTTTACAACAACTGACTCGATAATCATGTCTTCCAACGGACGATCTCCAGGAGCGGTCTGTACTCCTTCGATTGCATCAACTACTTCAATCCCCTCAACCACACGACCGAAGTTTGTGTGTTTTCCATCAAGCCATGGTGTTGCATCGAGTGTCACAATAAAAAACTGTGATCCATTTGTGTTTGGTCCTGAGTTTGCCATAGCAAGTGAACCCTTCACCAATTTCACATCATTAAATTCATCTGCGAATGTGTAGTTTGGCCCACCTGTTCCCCACAATGAGGCCTGACTTGGATCTTTTGATAATGGATCTCCTCCTTGAATCATGAAATCTTTGATGACGCGATGGAAGCGTGTGCCATCGTAAAATCCCTCTGACGCGAGTTTTATGAAATTCTCAACCGTCTTTGGTGATTTATCGTAAAATAATTCTACAGTAATATCTCCTTTTGTTGTTTTTAAAACTACGCTTTCTACCTGTGCTGCGTCTACGTCTGAAGTTGGTTGGTCCATAGATGGTTGGTCGCTCTCTGACGACTGATTATTTTTTTGCTCTGAATATAAATCTTCGATAAATGGATCGTTCGTTTCTGGGTAGTCTGTTTCTGTGTCTGCAGAACACCCACCCCCCATTAACACGATCACCAGCAATAAGGCTGGCAAAAAAGCATACTGTTTCATAGTTTTATTGTTAGGAGTCTATCTTATCATTGTGCCAATTATAGTTCAATTGAATTGACAATATGAGTATTGTAGCATATAATTGTTTCGTTCTTTTACACAGGAGATCCTCATGATAAGTACCCGGCTCGCCCACAAGATCAGCTCAGAAGTCGATGAAACACAGTCGTTTGAGCAGCGTGCTCTCACGATAGAGCAACACCTACCCGCGCTTCTCGCAGATGCTGGAGTTGAGCTCATTGGCGCCAACATCACACACTGCGACCAACACACAGAACTCGTCTTTTTTCCTGTTGGTCGGTATCACGTGATGATGCAACGGATACACCCCAGCCCCACAAACAAAGCGCTCCTCCATCCACACACATGGCCTGCGTTTATACGTGTGTATAGCGGCAGGTGTGAGATGGGCTTTGGATTTGGACCAGGTGAAAATCCTCCCCCACTGAATGCTCATGTTACCGTACATGCATCGCCCGAAAACACCCTCACACATACCATGGATCACATTGATGCATGGCACTACATCCGCGCGATCGACGGACCAGTACATACGCTCATGATTGCAGGTCGAAAGTGGGAGCGCTGGTATCCCAAGTCTCCAAACTCATTGAATGACCTTTCAGCAGGCAAACGTTCTGAGTTGTGGAAGTATTTCCAACAGGTACACCACGCACGTGTTTCGAGAGAAGAATGGAGGATGCGTCATTCTCATCACCTGCGTCACTAGACATTCCGCTCCACGTGAGCGGTTTTTTAATACAAAAATCGGATACTGATCATCCGATTCTACTCCACCCGCCTCCTCCCCTTGATAAGGGGAGGGCTAAGGAGGGGTTTATTTTCTGAGAACTCCACCCCACTCAACAACCGTAAACCCGTTTCGTTCTGGAGTTACGATTGGAAGCGGTTCTACATCGATCTCTCTCATCAGCGGTTTATAATCCATCATGATGCGAATAATTGTGTCTGGCTGCGGATCAACCTTAAGCGGTGCTCCTGAATCCAAGAATTCGTTTGTGTAGAACGTCACGAAGTAATATGGATATCGCTGCATCTTTGGTACCCAGAATTCTGTGAAGTCTGCTATCTCCTGACCCTGCAAACCAAGTGCTGATAATTTTTCTTCGAGCATCTCCTCAACTTCACCAGGCGCCACCACAAACCCCCTTCTTTCTGTTGCTATGTTTGTCTCAGCATGTCCTTCCCAGAACAAGTAAGACCACTGCGTTCCATCTGAAAGATTTGTAAGCTGGCCATTTGGTTCTGCAGTTACGTTCCATCCACGTCCATATTCTGGCTCAGTAAGTGTGAACCCTCCGTTTGGAGCAACTTGTACGGACACATCCGTTGTTTCCTCAGGATACAGGTAGATGACCGGCTTTCCACACTCCGCAATTGGCTGAAGACTTGGATGAGTGAATCGAACCAGACGTCCAAACGGATCTTCCCAGAAAAAGAGTGGAGTTAAATCAAGGAAATCACCGTACGAAAGCTCTTCACCAGTTGTTACCTCATACCCCGAAGCGCGCATTTCGAATGTTTCTGACAACATAGGGTGCTTGAAAATCTTGAAACCCAGGATGTCGGTATTCTCAAGTTTGGTTCCCAGACTATGTGTTACTTCACCGATTTTCTTGAGGTCCGATCTATCTAGCTGGTCTTCTAATACGACATCTTGATAACTCGTCGGACCACAGCCCCCAATACCCACACTTGTGTAGGATACAAAATTTGGTTCTCCATTAAGTGTAACTTTTGTCCCCGCATCACTTTGAAACGGAATTCTGTATTTATATTTTGCTAGCGTGCCATCAGGTAGTTTTACGAAAAATGCAGCTGAATTAACCACCTTTTCCTGAAAAACCTCAAACCCTGACTGATCATCAATGAAGAGTGGTATGAGATCTTCAAATTCAGAAAATAACACGTTCCCCCAGACTCCCACCCGATTACTCTGACGTTCTAACACTATTCCCTCGGGTGTCTTCACATGTGCAGGAGCCTCTATCTCAGGAATAGAAACACGGTAATCAACCGTGTACGAGACTAAACTTTCATTTGCCCAGTATTCTTTTCCGGTTTCCGCACTATACTTTTGAACCACAATTGGTGCACCATCTTTCTCGAGATATGTCCACAGATTACCACTCCCCATACCCTGCGATACCAAAGTTGCAATGTGCACCTCATACCCAGCATATTCACCTGTGTTTACCACACCAATCAAACGATCCATAAATCCATCCCGAGCAGTGGCATCAAAAATAAATGGATTTTCATCATCAACATATTCCTGCCAAGCAATATCATCAAGAACGATTGCATCTCCATGAATTTCAGTAACCTCTTGATCTACATTAATCCCAGCCTTCTCTGCCTGAGTTTCTCCAACTGGATTTTCTTTCGGCACATCCGTGACATGTTGATTGTTATCGTTGATATTTTCATCGGAAACAATAATGTCTGTTGATTGTCCTGCGAAATATCCAATTGCTAATCCGACCGCGACAATCAAAATAAATGCACCACCAATCCCCGCCCACATCACAGGCGTAATACCAGGAGGCATGGGTGCTGGAGTCTGAGGCGGCGCTGGTGCCTGTGGCGCCTCGGGTGGCGGAGTTTTTGGATCGAGTTTTTTACTCATACAAGAATTTATTTAGTTTTTAAGTGTATCACACCTGCTTTTATTTGCGGAATGAATTGTTCAGAAACAGTCGAGTCTTTCGCAATCCTGTGCAACACCTCATCTCGTTTTTCGGCGGATGCGAGCTGGATCTTTCCACGTTTATTTTCAAGTACAAATAATCTCATCACCAACTCATCTTGTTGCCACTCAACCCCCACACTTAACCCCATCGTCACATCTTTTGAGAAATATTGATCGAACACGAAATTACCAAGTGAGTAAAATATCGGTTTGTTTTTGTAAATTTCTATTGGCTGTACCACATGTGGATGTGCGCCGATAACAATATCTGCGCCAGCATCAATAAATGCATGTGCGAGTTTAGTCTGTCCTCCACCCTCAGTTAGTTTGTATTCCTGACCCCAATGAGGCATCACCACCACCACATCTGACACTGTTTTCATTCGTCGAATTTCGTCTATTACTTCGTTGGTTTTTGATGGTACGAATGCATTAAATCCAACCCATCCAATGGTCGTTCCACGTACTTTCGTGTTGTATGAAACACTCTCTTTATTAATTTCATCTCCAAAATATCTAATGCCGTTCTTTTTAAGATAGTATCGTGTTTGATCATATCCATCACTTCCAAAATCTCGAGAATGATTATTTCCAAGCGATACATCAGTCATCCCTTCGCGTGCGAGCATTGGCGCGACTGACGGATCGAAAGTGAACGTCAGCGGATATTCGTTTCCTGCAATTGATTCGTTTGTCGTAATCGTACCCTCCAAGTTTGCAACCACAAGATCTGACCCCATCAAAAATCGTCCGAGGTTTTCGAAAATGTATTCACTTCCGTGCTGATTGAGAATACGACGAACATCTCGATCGAACATCGTATCACCGAAAAAATGCATCGTAAGTGCATCGCGCCACTGCTGAGGACCGTCCACGTAATACCCAGAAAAGTAGCTCGTGTTTTCGATTGTTTCATGATCGCCCGTGAGCCCCGCAGAACTATCATGAAATATCTGCTGCCATTGTGGTGCGTCAAGGTTTTTTACTGTCTGAAGAAACACAGATAGCCCAGGCTGAGAATCGATATCGAGTTTTCGTGCCATCTCATGGTCGAGCATTTCTAATACTGACTGGCTTGTTGCATCATGGAATTGAGCTGCATTGTGCGGGAGGTAGTGTGAGAAATCGAATGATCCAATCAGCAGTGTTTTGTTATCTTCTTGCGAGAGTGCTTTCACAAGCTGTGTTTCCTGAGCCTCAGACATATCGTCACGAATGATAACGGGCACGATCTGCGCGTTGGGAAATGATTTTCTAATAAACGGCATGATACCACTGATACCATGCTCGCTATCGAATGGATCAGGATCGATTTGTACTCCCCCATCTGCAACAAGCTGATTAATGTACGCAGTATCTGCAGTCACACCACCAAACGGCGTGTTCCATGGAAATAATGTTGTGGATGCAACACCCTTTCCTTGTGAGAAATGATCCGGACTTATCAAGATCACGCGGGTAATTTTTTTGGACGCCATTCCTTCAAATGCTGATGCAATATATCGACCAACCAATAAGTGATGTGGAACGATTGCTGCTTTGATTTTTTTAGCATTCACCTTCGGAGTTGGTTCTGCGCGATCAAAGAACATGTTGTAATATCCATCTTGCTGAGGATATGATTCATGCGTTCGTGTATCACGCGATACCTGGGATGTATGAATTGTAGAGATATTCATCGGCTTTGGCACCATTACCGCATCAACCAATGTTTTTCGTCCAGCAAAAAAACCGACAGTCATCATGAGTATTAAGACTGCAATTATGCCGGCTGCTATGTATCCCTTTTTCATATGTGCATGTATACTACCAATATTTTCTTTTTTTCTCAATTCAAAAACGGGCCGTGTTGGCCCACCTATACTCTAATCGATGTATCCCGTACCTGTGTGCGTATCAGCTCGTTGTCCGCACGCGCATGCAGTTGATGGCGCACATCGCACCCCTAAACAATGGAGTTTTGATCGCGCAGTTTGGTGCCCCTCATTACGAACGTTTCGTGATGGAGTTCCACTACATGCTTTGTTTGGAGAGTTACAATAATCGCAATTTCCACACATTCCGTACCCACCTGACATGACTTATCTCCTATATATGATGCAGCAATCGTATCACAAAATAGTCACTCTGTCAATGCCTTTATGGGTATTGAGGATTAAAAAACGGACCCTCGTAGGGCCCGCCGAACTCTCTCTTCTGCGACCTAGCTATGCCTGACCGACAGTCGATTCATCATGGCAGTGAAGTCGTTGGAGCGCTTCAGCACCAACTGGATCGCGTGCTCATCACTGAATCCAGCTTTCACGTACGCATCGAACTGACTCTTCGCGTTCTTCGCGGTAAAAGCGTGGAAGCGCGTGGCAACACCCTCGATGCCTTCACCGACATCGATGAGGAGGTTGAGCACCTCAGCAGCGAGCTCGATGGCGTCGCCCTTGAAATGCTTGATGAGGAGTCGACCAATCTCGACGTACTGATCGATACCATCCTTCTGAGCCTTGACCGACTTGAGGGCCTCAACCTTTGCCCTGGCTACCTTAAGGGTAGCAATGTAGCCCTCACGCAGCGCAAGCACCTCCTTCAGTTGCGTGTAGGCAGCTGCGCCAGCCTCTTGGCGCGCAACTAGCTCGGCACGAGCGGCATCTTCCAGACCCTCTCCGTCTTCGCGAGCGAGTTGTCTGAAAACCTGAGCGGCCTTGTCCTCGATGGTTTCTCGAAAGTACTGCGGACGAAAACCATACTCATCAGCCATTTCCTCAATCTCGGGATTGAATGCGTCGTGCGCCGCGGTTACCGTGGAAACCTCCACCTCCAAAGCCGCAAGCTCTCGATCCAAACCAGAAATCTCAACCACACCATCAGTCGCAACAGTCATATGTTCTCCTTTTATTATGACTTGTTATTGACAAAGAACTCATGAGAATAGCATGGGCTCGCAGATATGTCAAGATCAAAAAAACCCCATACCGCGTAGGCATGAGGTGTTCTCTATATGTAGTTGGTTTTACTGCTTTAAACCAGGATATTCATTCATCCCACATCGAAGTGAATGACAGCACTGTTCGCCTCCAACGTCGTTTCCACGTATGTGATGCTTTGCCGCCTTCCGTCGATAACTGCAGACGCAGGGTATTCCAGCAGCCTCGGATCAGTAACTTCTCGACCAAGCTTGCGTAACCGCATGACTACAACCTCTTCTGGTCCAGTCATGCGATACACACGACATTGATCGATCACCTGTCCGCGCTCGGAAATCTGAATTCTGATCTTACGTATGCCGCCATCTACGTCGATCTCCAAACGATCTTCCATCATGTCTTTCAGTACAGCGAGAGGAAACACTTCTTCGATCCCCCCGGCAATGTACCAGCGAGCTTCCTCTTCGTTCCCGTTGCGAATCGCGTCACGAAGCTTCTGACCCCACGACCGATCTTCGAATTCCTCTCCTTCGCGACCAAATACTGTTTTCTGATCGAGAAGCCCCTTACCAAGAAACAGTGCATGTACACTCGGATTACTGGACGCAATAGCCATCACATCTTTCCACCAATCATACATCGCGAAATGCATCAACATCTCTTGTGTCGTGTTGTAGTAGGGCATGTATACGAACGTGAAGTTTCTTCCATGTTCGTAACCACGCAACTTCAATGCACGCGCGACCATCTTTCGAACATGCCACTTCGGGATCGGATCCCGATCTGTGAGCGTGTAACTTCGCTGCAGTGAAATCACCACATGGAAACCAAGCTCAATAATCCTCGAGATGTAGTCAATGTGACCGTGATGTGGAACAGCCATCCGTGCAGGGAACAACACCGTGTTGTTTTCTCGTGGCGTGAACCGCTGTAGTTTTGGCTGTGTGATAATGTTCGTACTCTTTTGCATTTCTGACATTCGCTGATGCACATCTTTAATAGACGGCC
>CAZHXK010000017.1:0-20862 GCA_964536565.1 uncultured Gammaproteobacteria bacterium | reverse complement strand
TACTCCGTCTCAATGCCATCCAGCTTGAGCAACTCCTGAAGGTTGTACCAGGCCGTGTCATCATTTCTATATGTCACAACAAGCTGTCCAATTGCATATGTAAGGACGTCATTTCGTCCAACTTCTATAGCAACGCGTGCAATTTGTCCCAGTTCAGCTCTGCCTGTCGGGTAGAAGGGTTGTACTGAAGTAAATGCCAGATATAGTTCATCCAATCCCTCTTCTTTTAAATTTGTATAGGAGAGAATGAGGCCCTTTAGGTACCTTGCTTGCGCGAGCGTCGGTGCCTTCTCTATTGCGTCATCTAGTAACGGAATGGCCTCTTCGTAGTTTTTAGTAATCAATCTTAGATTTGCTCGTTGAAAATTTACCGCAAGACGATTTGGCGCCATCGTGCCAGCAAATGCAAGCACCTCATCTGCTTCAGGTGCGACTGCCGGGTCGACAAGAAAGCTCGCCTTTGTTAGTAAATTTCCGAGTGTAAAGTAGTATGAAAATCTCAGTGGATCCTGCTGTATCCCCTGCTGCATGGTCTGTATCCCCGCCTGTAACAGTAAAGCAGCCTGCTGCTTATCGCCTGACTGAGCTTTTTCAAACATGATATTTGCATACCTCTGCCGTAATGACGAGGAGTGAGGTGACCAACTATTGAGTGCATGCGTAGCAAGTTGAATTTCAGCATCTGTTATGTTTGTGCTGTGTTCAAGTCGCACGATCGCCGTGGAGCTCTGGTACGCACGCGAGACAACAAATACCGTACCCAGGAGAAAGATAACAGAAATTGCCACTGCTGATGTACTAGGCAACGCCATGCTTTTCTTTTTTTCATCAGACGGTTGTGTTGTGAGCACCGCAAGGAACACCATAAGTAGTATTGCTGTCGCTGGCGAATCAAACGAGAAAAATGCCTGAATTGCATACGCAATCGTGAGTGCCAAATAGACAGTTCCCTGTTTTCTGTGCGTCATGAACCGTGCCCTGATTGCAATCAGTATTGCCCACGCAAGATACACAAATGCAGCACACCCAATGAGACCTTGCATAACCAACACATCGAGATACATATTATGTGACCGATCAGACCATGTCTGAGACAGACCATACCTCATGAACTCCGGATTGAAGTGCTGATCAAGTGCGTAGTCAAAATTTTCAGAACCCCATCCTAACACAGGACGATCTTGAGCAGCATCAATAGCAACTCCCCACATAATGAGACGCTGACTAGCACTCGCCTCAGTAACCGAAATATTGAGCACCCTCGATACAGCTGGTAATCGCTCGATTAAAAATAGTGAGTTGCGAATACTAAATAAACCGAATAGTGTCAGTCCAACTGAGAGTATGCCAACTACCCATATTTTCTTTTGCTTGTTATTACGCGGCCTGAGCATGATGATGACCGCCACTACAGCTGCTCCTAGCAACCCAATAATTGCTCCGCGAGATTGCGTAAGATATACACCCATCATGCTTGCGATCGCAGAAAGGACAGCTACAATCTTCCAGGACATTTTTTTCTCAGTAATCGCTCTCTCCAGCGAAAAGAAGAGGGGGAAAAGGGCTACGTTGGCGTAGAGCAAAGGGTTTCCAAAGAAGGATGTTACACGATGAGGTCCCTCACTCACCAACTCGGATATTACTTTAAGAAAACTGATATTGCCGAGCATAATCAACGTCCATATTGTGATGCGGCGCAGAAGTGGTTTTGCTAGTGCCGCAGTAGCAATGAGATAGAACAACCACAACCAGAGCCAAACCCATAGGCCAAACCCCCGTACATCACTCCCCCATAGACTTTGTGACGCATCAATCGCTGTGACAGTAGAGATAACCATGCTCATTACGAAGAGTGTCAGTGCTGCAGCGATGTGATGCTTTCTAATATGCAATCCCTTCTGTGCGTACACAACAAGAGGAAGCACAAGCGCACAACTCAACACAAAAATAAGAGATTTTCCATGTGATTCGGGAAAGAGTACCTCTGACGGAGATGAAACCACAGCAAAAATAGGAACCAGAATAAGCCACGAGCCATATTTTCTTAGCATGTGTAACATGGTTCGCATATTATTGGTTTGGGATATCAACACTCGAAAGCCACTCGAGGATTTCTTCCATCATAAGGTCTTCAGCTTCAGCATCAGGCAGTTCGCTGATGAATAACGCTGCTGCTTTGGTGTACGCTGGATCTATCGTTACTGACATCTCAGCAGCAAGCTTTGAACTCTCGATAAATCCTGCATCCTTGAGATATATTGCAAATTGGACCCACGAATCGGGTTTTATGTGGTTACCTCCAACACCCATGACTGTAAAATATACCCTCGCCGCACCCGCGTATCGTTCATTGTTGTACAGTAGTTGCGCGTAAAGTTTTCGCGTGTCTTCTGTTTCTGGAAAGTAGTTGAGCTCAACTGACTTCTCAATGGAATCTAGCCCTGCGTCTACCTCTCCCGTCGTCAAAAGTGATAGTCCGTAGTACCAGTGAGATATCCCAGCCTTTGGACCCTGTTCTACTGCCGCCTTGTATACTGCATTTGCTTCTTCTGGTCGACCCAGCTCAATATACAACTCAGCCAGTGCAAACCGATACTGCTGGCGCTGAGAGAGCGCTATCGCACGCTCGAAGTAGTCTATGCTTTTTTGAGGATATGTAGGATCGAGATCTCGCGCTGTAAAATACAGTACACCTACGAGATATGTATGAAATGAATCAAGCGGGTGATCCGCTGCTTTTGCCAGACTCACCACTTCTGTTCGCTCAATCAATCCTTTTACTTGATCAGGATGAAAGACTCCTTCCTGCACACCCCTAATTGTGTTTTTAATATATTCACCACGTGCTTCGTTTTTGTATGGTGATGAAATCGCAAGTATGCCTTCGTAGCGTCCCACAGCTTGCACACGAGATCGTTGCGTCGCAAACCGCATGTTATCGATCAAGGCAACGGACTGCACATATGGCAAATAGGAAATTCGGTATGATCCGTAACATGCCAACACGATGACTACCAACAACAGAACCTGTTTTTTTGTATGAAGCGGTTCTTCCGTTCGCTCGAGTGCTTCTGTTTTTTCATACAATAGCATGAACGCAGCAATTAGTAGCAATGATGAGGATGTATCGAATGAGAACAGAAGATGTACACCATACGCAGCCACAACGGCAACAGCAGCGATACCTCTTGGCTCTTTCCACCCCCCGGCTTTACATACCTGAAATAAAAATATGAATATGACTCCAAAATAAAGTGTTAGTCCAACTAGACCCCCTGTTACGAGCGTTTCAATAATAATGTTGTGTGCACGGTCGAATCTTGTTTCATTAAAACCGAATGCCAGAATATCTGCATTATAATATTGATCAAATGCAATCCGGTAGGATTCTTGCCCCCACCCAAACAGCGGCCGATCCTTAAATGCCTCAAGTCCACTCTCCCATCCATAGAAGCGTGTTTGTAGGGATCGATCCTCCAGACCCTCAAAGACTAGCAGTCGTGCAATACGAGGCGCATGCGGCGCAATAGCATCTGCAAACACAAACAGCATCACCACACCGATTGCTATTGCAGCAATGAACCCCCCTGCCGCCCTTTTCACTTTCTTACTTGTGGCTGCAAGAAGTGCAATCAAGGCCGCTAACAGAACACCACCTATGAGTCCAATCGCAGCACTTCGTGTTTGCGTCAGGAATAAAACGACGGTTTGAAAAACTGCCAGCCCAGCATACAACCACCTCATGTTTGTGTTCTTTTGCGAAAATAGACCTTGGAGTGCAACGCCGATATAGAGAATCAACAGACCTGAAAAGAAGATCGGGTTCGCCATTGTGCCCGCTATACGCAATCCCGTATCAATACCAAAGAGTACGACCCCAGTGAGACGAACAAGCGCAATAATAGAAGCAACGAGACCCCCCAGCGATATCACATGAATCAACATGTTTTTTGCACGCTGCGTATCATGTGTTGCACGCGTCAGCACAAACCATATAAATACCTGCGTCAACGTCAGAAGACCAGTACCACGCTCTTCCGTTCCCCAGAAGCTCTGCGAAAAATCTGAGCCAAGCAACGAAGAAATGTACGAAGCCGCTAGAAATAAACCCATAGCCCGCGTAAGTGGACGATTCACAATGCTCCACACCTTTTTTCGCCATGCAGGCTCCATCAAAAGCACAAACCATGGAACCATCAGAAGGAGTATTGCTGAGTTCAAAAAAAGTGTTTTTCCGAATACAAATGGAAAAATTACAGAACTGAATACTATCAGGGGTAGCAGGAAGACAGTCAGCCTGGACACCCATGTACTTATGGCAACGAGTTTTTGTGTAGTCATGTTATTGCGATTGCTCTGTTATTCGAGTAATCAGCTCGCGAACTTGCGGCTCAAGCGTTGGATCGAGTTCTAACGCCGCAATAGCTGCTGATTGTGCTGCTTGTAGCCCACCAAGATTGTATGCTGCGTAAGCCATACGCAGTTGGTTGTATCCAGTGTTCAGATAAGCTGGGCCATTCCCATGTATAATAGTGTTTCTTAGTTGAAGGAAAATTGCATCATAATCACCTGCTTCTTCCAGGATCAGCAAGACCATCTCTAACGATTCCGCAGAAGGATTCTTAAAGAACTTATCTTCGCGAATGAGAACAGCAGCCTTCTCCCCCGCTGCTTTCGTCTCTCCCTGACTTGCCATAATAACGACCTGAGTCCACTTAAACTCAACACTCGAAGGCACTCCTTCGACCAGACGATCAATGAGCTGACGCGCATTTTCAGTATCACCGAGTTGCAGTCTGAGCTGCATTTCACTTACATCTACCGTCTGTCTACCAGCCGAGAGCGAGCGTGCGTGATCAAAACCTGCGTAAGCTTCTGCTGTGTGTTTTTCTGCATCGATATGCTCTACTGCCAAAGCATGCAGCTGAGCTTCACGAAGTGCCATCGCATAGCGAGGTTCATATCGAGCGTTGTATGACTCATATCCTTCCAGGAGGAGCGGAATTGCCCTCTGGAAATACTCACTCGGGATAGTGCCATTATTATTATTGACCAGGTCATCAGTCATGATTTTAAGCGTGTCAGTCATGACATATGTTTTGAATTTGAGGGCGTTTGTAAGCCTTCGTTCGTATTCATCGATATTTCCATTAACTAATCCGTCCTGAGCTGCGTATACTTCTTTTGCTTCAGCATACGGTCTTATCACAAGCATGAATAGCGCAAGAAGAATGAGTAAGGAAGAGAGAATCTTTATTGATTGCTCACTTATTCTTATGTTTCGAGCATTTAATTTCCTCCCATACATTCCCGCAGACAATCCTATAATCAGCGCTAAGTGGAGCAGTTGAGAGGGTGTATTGAAGGAGAATAGCCCCGCCCCCATGTAGGCACCAAGCACCCCAGCAAGCGTCATGTCCATGTAGAGCTGACTTTTGTTTCTAGACCGAGGACCGAACAGTGGCGACAAAATTAACAATACATACGCCAATAGCCCAACAATACCCATCGTAGCTGTCGTTTCTAGTAGTTGATTATGCGCTCGTTCAGCCCATGTTTCTTGAAGCCCATAGCTCGCAATCTGAGCTTGATAGTTAAGATCAAATACACGCTCATACATCTCATGTCCCCAACCCATGAGAGGTTTTTCCGCTATACCATCCAATGCTGATGTCCATAAAAGTAAGCGTGAAGAAATACTCGATGCGTATCCGATTTTTTCGGTCCAGTATATTGGATGATAAAATCTTTCTGATTGCTGTTCGGGAGGCGTGAATGCCAAAACATAGACAGCAACCATGCTCAATACAGCCAGCCCAGCAGCAACTCTTTTTACAATCCGAGAATTTTTTTCCGACTTTGATTTAATATATATTCCAAGCGCCATGACTACCGCCACAACGAGCCCCACTTGAGCAGCTCGGGTGCCTGTCTGTAGTAATCCGTAATAAACAACAGCACTACCAGCCCATACCGTATAACGGATTTTTTTATGCGATTCTGATACTGCATGCAGAAACATGAGCAACAAGCTTGTCATGAGGTACATCGCGATATATGTAGAACTCCCCCATAGTCCGACCAAGCGACCGCCAATCCCCTCAACTCCAATAGGAATATCGAAAAAGTCTGGAGAGAACTGCGTAAGGAATGCGAGACTAACTGTAATGATGGCAGCAAGTGATTGTATTCTGAGCACGAACAGTTTCTTCTGATGCGTGTCTACCCACCACGCTAACCACAACGCAAGCACCCCCATGACAACCCACACCCAAGCACCCGATAGGCGCAGTGCGTCTCCCCACAGGCCAACTCGAGTATCACCAACGAATGACCATGCAAGAACGACTGAAATGTACGCAAGCAGTGCGTATAAGCTCTTTGAAAAGCGAATCTGTGACGCACCCCCCTGATAGTACCTTACGATGCTGTATAGTACTCCAACCAAAATGACACCTGCGACCCACAACCATTTTCCAGCGTGAGATGCATAGATGAGGGACGGTGTTGTGATGACAGGTATTGAAAAAACCGCGGCAATGCAACCGCGGATAAATAGATCCTTTTTATTAGTCTTTTCACGCATATGTAACTGTATTTAGACGCCTATTACTCTGGTACTGGAGAGATCGAAATAGCGATCTTGTCTATGATGACATCCCCTATTGCTACTGTCAATATTGACGTTCCAGCCTTCAACGACGAGAATGAACACCCTACCTCACCATTATCTTTAGTCGCGAGGTCGCATGTAATAATGTCTGATGCTTGTCTACTTGTCGTTATTGTTACAGGCTGCATTGAGAGCGGTATCCCCGCGTCATTCCGAGCTGTTACCGTGAAGTCTACCGTCTCTATACCATCACCTAAAATTGGAGAAGCAGTTTGAGTAATAAAAGACTCTGTTGCGTCCGGCTTGGATGCATCATCGACGCCTTCAAACGTAATACGTGGGAACTGAGATAGCAGCACCCCGTCTACCGTCACGTTTATGAGCCGCGATCCCTTTTGGTGTGCTGTTATATACGCTGTAACTGAGCCGTTTGATGGAGTAACGTTTGTTTGATCGAATGTAATCCCATCATCCGTATTCCCAGTAGTAACAACAACTTCACGCCCCTTAAGTGTTGTGTCGTCTGAGGACCTCACAACGATGTTTACAATAATAGTATCAATCCCGTTTGCCACAGCTGACACTCGATTAGTTGTAACAATTGAGCGACGCGATGATGCAGTGGAAGATGTCTCGCGAACTAGTCCAAATGTAGCATTTTTTTGCTCGTTTCCATTAACTGAAATCATTCCGTATTCAATTTCGTATTTTGGCTTCGTGACTTTGACATAGTATGTTCCTGGAAGAACTCCCATGTTAGTGTTCTCGAAACCAACTATACTTTGAGCATCATATTCAATGCCTCCGATATAGCTCGTACCTAATTTTGAGTACACTCGATCTTTAAACAGCTCCACCTTTCCATCATACAGAATTGCCCCAGTTTCATCGTTTATGTTGAGTGAAAGTAGTGGGATCATTCCACCACACGAGATATTTCGACTGCTGTTTGTTGAAGTACAATTTTGTGACCCGGTAAGCGTGATATATGTAACAGCCTCTCTGCTGACGAGAACCGCACCCAGCTGCGCATCGGTTTTACCTGTTTTTTTTATATATGCAGGGTGACTGATATCCAAAGCGCCGTTTGAACGCGGTGCAAAGTAATACACGCCGTCTTTGTCATACCGAGGAGATACTCCTCCAAAGTATATATCCATCTTAGGCATCTGTCTGCCATGCGTGTCTGATACATCTACAACCAGGGCATGCTTTAGTTGAAATGTTTTTGCAACTTCAAATGATGCGTCATTTTCAAAATTTCCAATATTGAGTGTTTCAGATGTTATGAACCCTGGTGCTGATACATACATTTGGCAGTTCTGTGTTTGATTCGCACTGTCGTAATATAAGTCAGCTTTGTATGTGTTCATCGTGTGTGGGCGGACACTCGACATTCTGTACACATCACAGCCAACAATATGCACCTGTGGCGATACACCCAACAGCATTCCAAACTCATCGCTCGAAGAAAATGTAAGTTCTATTGCTCGCTCTTGTGCAAACGATTCCTGCGTCCACAGAAGGGATACCAGAATTATACTTAGAAGTATTATTAATATCTGACTGTTTTTACTCTGTGTGAAAATCATATAGCGTGCTTCATAGTGCATGACTGTGATTAAAGTATAGCAAATCTAGCATATGCCGACAACACAAAACCCCTCCCGTAAGGAAGGGGTTTTTGTGACTAGGTAAACCTAGAGTCAGCTACACGATTAGTATGAAACTGATCGTCCTGACAACGGCATTCCTCGAACCTCTGTGAGGGTCAAAGCGGCACCGTCTGACCAGACTACTGGAGACATTTCATCCCCTGCAATTCCGGTTACAGCTGAAGTTTGGATTCCGACAGACAATGTATCATTTGCACCAATCGATGAATCGTTAGTGTCAAGCGTTACATAGATATAACGTGATGTTCCAGCCGAAACTGTAATATCAGTCATGTTTGCGTCATCTATTGCAGTATCTGAGTATCCAGCGTTTGCTGCACCATTTGCATACGTAGTTGTAGCAATTTGGTTAGCTGAATCGATACTGTCTTTGTAGACCTTCAATACGCGGGCAGCCACGATTGAAATGCCACTAGAGTTGACATCAAAGTTAAGACCATTCAATGAAGCCTCGTATCCCCCAACATTAGCTGTGTTAGATACCTTGAGGATAGCCACTGTCTGCTCTGAAGACTTTGTTACCGTACCTGATGGAGAAACTTTACCTGCATCATCTGAGTATGCAATTGAAAGTTTTGTTCGCAATGCGTCCATCACGTTACCAATAGCATGATTTTGTGTTGCACCTGTCGCAGCACCGATAAGGAGACCTGATGTAGCCGTTGCGTTTGTTGTTGAGATGGCAAAGCCTGATCCCAATCCAACCGCGTCGATGTAGTCAGTTGATCCTGTACCTGTAGCTGTGAAGTCATAGTCAGTTGAAAGAATCTTTGCTTGGTGAGTTGATGATGATGAACCACCTTCAATCCACGGTGTCAAGTCAGCTTTCAATGTCAATGCAACTGTTGAACCTCTAGACAATATGAACCCACCACTTGTAAGACCTGTAAGGTCGAATTCTGCGAGTGGAGTTGTTGAGTTCTTTGAGTCTGAGAGTGATGAAACTGATCCCAATAGTACTGAACCATTGTAGAGTTTCAAGTTTCGCAACGTACCTGTCGAGTTGAAAGGTGTTGCTGTGTTGATTGAGATAACATCTCCCACAACGAATTTCTTGATCAAGATATCCTCAGCATTTGACTGCTCAGCAAGCTTGAACTTAGCGATTTCTTGGTCAGTTGAACCCAAGACGAGTTGATCGTCTGTTGGAGAATCACCATCAAGTGTCACACGAAGTGAACCATTTGAAGCAATGTTCAATACCTGCAAGTTAGGATCGCTTGAAGTGTCTGAAGTTGTTGTACCTGTGTCAACACCTGTAGCAACAACCTGGTCTACGATGATCGCACCGTCTGTGTCGTCATCGTTCAAGTGAGATGTGCTTGTACCTGAAGTTGAAAGGACGTCTGCATAGACATCTACAACGTAGGTTTCACCCACACCAACGAGAACTGATGGTGACAAGTTGAAGGTGTATGTTGTTGAATCAGTATCAGTCAATGATAGTGATGATGAGTGCAACATTGTGTCACCGTGCTTGATTGACAAGTTGTCGAAGTAATCCTTCAACGTAACTCCGTCTGATGTTGTATCAACATCGTCTTTCAATACGATTTGTGACACGTCTGAAGCTTCTGCACCACCAGTAATGATGAATGAACCGACGCGAACGCCGTTTGATCCAGTAACACCTAATGGACGGACATCTGTGTAGTTAGACAACGCTTGGTTCTTTGAAACAACTACAGAACCTGCCTTTACCGTCAACGTTCGACCCGAGATGAGTGAAGTTGAAAGTGCAGTCAATGAAACTGTACCGTTTGCATTTGAAGAACCTGCTACCAATGACACAGAAACTGTGTCTGATGAAGCAATTGTGTCGTCTGTTAAGTCACCTCTAACCTCGATCAATCCTGAAGTTCCTTCAGCAATAGTCATTGAGTTACCAAAGCTGTAGTCAGTTCCAGATGGACTTGAAGCATCACAAGTCAATGTGCTCAATGTTGAGCCGATTTGTGATCCGTTCAATGAGATTTTTACGTTCTTAAGAATGTTTGTTGAGGCGTTACCTGAACATGAAATGTCCAAAGTTTTAACCTTAACTGGCTCACCGGAAGCTTTGAAGTCGAACTTAGCAAACAAAACGTTTGTTGATCCGTCAGGAATGTTTCCTGTTGGTGAGTCTGTTGAGATAGTTTGTGTCAACGTACCAGTATTGATAGTTGTCGCACCACCGGCCTGTGTAACAGTAAACGCACTGTTGTCATCTGTTGCAGGAACAGTATACACGTTGTAGTTCATGTCTTTAACGCGAATATCTGTTTGTTCTTGCACACCGAATCGAATTGTACGGTTTGTTCCACCTGCGATATCAGCACGGATAGTCAACTGACGTTGTTGTCCAGAAGTGATCAAGAAACCACCGTTGTCCATGCCAGTCAAGTCAAATGTAGCTGTACCGTTATCAAGTGTACCCAATGTTGATCCAAGTTGTGTACCTGAGTACCACAACTCAACGTTTTGAAGATCATCATCGTCTGTTGAACCCACGTTTGTAACAGTTAGGCTTTCGACCAACATGTCTTGTGAGTTAGCATCCAAACGGAATCTCCATGCGTCATAGTCATTCTGTGGATCGATTGTATCTGCAGCTGCTGGTGAGATGTTTGCAACATCCAAGAAACCAAGGTCTGTTACAACTGCAACAGTGTGGTTCTTACCAGTAGCACTACCTGATACTGAATCAGCTGTAGATGTTACATCTGATGAAGCAAGGCTCCATCCGATTGTAATACCTGCTGATGCGTCCTTGTTGAGGTCTACTTTCACCATCAAGTCTTTTGAAGTGTTAGCTGGAACAGTTAACAATCCACCTGATTTTGCGAATGTAGCAACTCCCTTTGAGACACTTTGTACCTGTGCAAGTTGTTCCATGCCGTCAAAAAGGTACATGTTGTCTAGGTCTCCATCTGCAGCGATTCCGCTACGTCGGAGTACCAATGAGTCAACCTGTGCTGCAGTAGATCCTGCTGTAAGGCGGATACCTAATACACTTGCACGTTGACCACCGGCGTTGTTTCCAGCGTCAGTAACCAAAGTTAATTCACCTGGGTTAGCTGATGAAGCTGAAACACTCAAGCTTCCACCCGTTGGTGTTGGCGTTGGTGTTGATGTTGGGTCACCTGAACCGTCAGTAAGACCCATGTCTTTTGCGATTGATGTTGCTGCAGCTGTTACTGCTGCTACATCGAAGTCTGAACCTGAAGCGATGTCGCCTGAAGCTACTGACCCTTTGTAGTTGATGAAGTAACTGTCTGGAACGTCATCGATCATTGTGTTCCAAGCTGATCCGTAAAGCGCAACTGCAGCAGTTTCTGTAGTTACGTGTCGGAGCTGACCACCAGCGTCAACAGCGTATGTTGCTGGATCGCTCATAATCTTCACCATTCGGACACCTGGTCGGTTTGTTACGTTTCCTCCGATTTTGAAGGAAGCGAGTTCTGCGTTTGAGATTGTTTTTACCAATCCACCCTTTGCTGTTGATTCCAATTGAGCGGTAGTGTACCAACTCAAGAAAGTTTTTTGTGTAGGGAATACGTATCGTTTGTTACCTTGAAGGTAATAAACTGCAGGAGCTGATCCTTTGATCAAATCACCGTCTACAACTTCAGCTGCTTGAGCTGTCAATGGCGCAACAAATGCTGCGAGTCCCATTGACCAAGTAACTGTAGCTACAACGGTTACCCATGCGAATGCACGTTTACCCAATCGAATTACATCGATCATATATTGTATCTTTCGTTACAACCGTTAATATGTTCCCTTCTTATTCGTGCGACCCCGAATTAATACGGGACACGTTTTGAGTGTGCCCGTATTCGCTACGGGACACACGAGATTTAGAACATACAAACGCCTGTGTCTTAATTAATAGTCGTTATATTTCGGAGCAAGCTCCTCGACCTTTGTAAAAATACAACTATCCTCTCCTCCTTGGCTCGCACGTGAATTTGATCTTCACAGCACGGAGCGTGGGTTTAATACCCATAATTGGTGAGGAGATGTAAAGCCTTTATAGGCCTCACATCTCACCATCATTATTCTGCCTCTGGTACAGTCTCTGTATTTTCCACAACTTCCTCAGCCTCTTCTGTAGTTTCCGTGACTTCAGTACCCTCTTCTTCAATTATCTTTTCTGTTGTAGTTGTATTTTCAGCTTCTGTATCAACCTCTTCCTCCAGTACGACCTCCACTTCAACTGTCTGTTGAGTCGCTTCCTGAATCTTTGCGACCTCGTTTTCAGCGTCATTAACTGCAGCTGTTGCTTCTTTCACTTTTTCAATCGCTTCTTCAAACGACTCACTATCTACAGATTCCCCCGCCTCTTTCACAACCGCCAAAGCTTCGTCAATTTGTTCTTGTACAAGTGCGAAGTCTTCTAGCGCAGCTACAGCTCTTGGTGTATTTGTATTCGAAGCAGCTTCGAGCGCAAGCACTACATCGTCAATTTCTGATGCTGCCGCTTTAAGCTTATCCTCAAGTGAACTTTTAATTTCCTCATTGATTGCTTCCACACCTTCCTCGATGATTACCTCTTCACCCTCTACAATTTCTTCCGTAGAAACAGTCTTTACGATAATCTCAACAGCATTTACTGAGGCTTCGTCAACTAATTCCTTAACTCCTTCAATTTCAGGATTATCAATTGCGAGTACATCTGAGTTTTTTAACACTCGACCGATTTCCTCTGTTTTGACATCAACCGTGCGAGCAGCCTCTCGAACATCTTCAGCACCTTCGCTTTCAGACATTTCAGTGAGTTCTGAGTTAACCGCAGTAATTTCGACTTTCAGTCTCTCGATAGTCTCCTTAATGAAATCTTGAATCTCCTCTTCAGCCTCAGCAGTTGCTGCTGGCTTAGCTTTGAGCTTCACTACTTCGTCTGCTCGTCTCGCAGCGAACTCCGTGTGTAATGAAATTTTTGAGCTCGGGCTTGGAGCAAGCGTAATCTGAACTTTTTCTGTAATAATCTTTACCCCATACAGGGCTTCACCTGGTACAGATAACCTGGCAGCACTTACTGTTGAAATCCAGCTACCAAAAGGAATAATGATTGCGAGTGCGACGACCATGACCGGACGCATAGCAAATGCGAATCCTCTGTTTTGTGGCGCAAACCATCTTTGTTTATATGATTCGACTGTTCCTGCAAGCTGCTTTACTGGCTCAACAGCTGGAGCTGGCATCGTGTTCTTGACCTGCATCATCAAAAGGGCCTTGTTTTTAGAAAGCCATGCAGAATCAACCGCGCCTGCTTGCGGTTTATTTTTGAGTTCGTTTAATTGTTGTTCTAATCTGTCTGACATCTTATGGTTGCTTGGGTACATCATGTCCCAAGTGTTTCTTAAGTGTTTTGACTGCACGATGCATGGTGACACGCACAGCGACGTGAGATTTATTTACGATTTCAGCTATTTCTTTGTAACTCATCTCGTCCAAGTAACGGAAGATGATAAGTTCTCTGTATTCATCCTTGAGTGATCGCACTGCTTTAAGTACAACCGTCAGCTCCTGATTATTCGCAATCTTCTCAATATTGCTTCCTGTAACAAATCGGTCATCTTCAATTGTATCTATAGATGTTATATCTCTCTTCTTTCTGTAAAAGTCCACGACTATGTTACGGGCAATTCTATATACGAATGCGCGAAAGTTGAGAACACCGTCCTTTCGTTCGCGTATCGCTGCCCATGCTTTTAAAAATACTTCTGAGGTCAGATCTTGCGCGTCTGCCTTAGAGCCCACTTTAAAGTATATAAAGCGGTAGATAGGCTGCGCCAGTCGATCGTAGAGCTCAGAAAAAGCTTCAGGATCATTGTTGAACTGGAGCTTCAGAACAAGTTGTTTGTTATTGCCCTTCACAAGAGAAGACGTACTATATAGATAAGTGTTACAGTTAGCTTTGAGTTCTGAATAATATGGCTCAATTTAGAGGACCGAGTGGCCATATCACAGTGATTTATGAGCTACACTATAGCCCATTGTGAGCTGAAAGTCAATATGCTACAGTGTTAATGTCCAGACTACTCTGGACATACAGTCCTAATGAACGCCTTTTCATGTTTTACCCTCAAAATCAATCATTACCACTTTCCGTATCTGAGGCTGCTCGGTTATTCGGTCTGTCTGAAAAAACAATCCGCCGTGCCGTCAAAACCAAGGAGCTTCCGGTTATGATGATCAAAGGCCGCTATCGCATTCAGTTCAAAGATGTATTATCATGGTCTCATGATCGACCACGTCTTGCTTCTGCTCGAGACACCAAAGGGATCGGTCAATTTATAACTGAATGGCGAGACAGCGAAGCAGAGGAAGCTGAGCCATCTAAACCTGAGAAGCCCGAAGTTAAGGGTCAGCTCAGTTTGATAGACTAACGTATTTGTATGCTTGCAAAATTTTCGTCATTCATAAAGGATCACTACCACACTAAGTATTATACCCTACATCGACGCGCGAAGGCGCTTTTTATTTTTGACATCATTTTATTGGGTTTAATTACTGCCGTCGTCGCAGGAACCGCCCTCTACTTTATCTTTCGTGAACCGCCCTCTATTTTAGTTATTTCTAGTGTTGAATCTGAGGAAATTATCCAAGCTGGGGTACCTACGACCATCACCGTCACGCTCACCAACCCGAGCGATGGCATACTGCAGGATGTTGAGCTACTTATTTCCCCGCCTTCCAACATAGAATTAGACGAATCACGGGGTACCTTATTTGCTGTCGGCGATCTTTCCCCCGGCACGTCAACTGATGTTTCATTTCCCGTCACATTTTGGGGTGCGTCAGAGGATGTTGTACGTGTGCCGCTTTCTACCACATCTCTTACATCTGATGAGAAAATTGATCGTGCCCATGGCGTGATCGTGAGATCCATCGAAACCGGCGCAATCAACATGACCGTGTTAACACCAGAGATTCTGTTCGAAGGCCAACTTATCGCCCCCTCAATCCAACTTGAGAACGCACTCCGAGTTCCTATCGATGAAGTGCACGTTCGGATAGATGATGCAGTCGGTGTTTCTCCTCACTTTATATTTGAAGGTGCAGGTGTCATTGGTACCCTGAGAAGTGAAACTGAACTCAGCCCTCAACCCCTCAGACTGCAAGGTGACACACTTTCCTTTCATGTGATCACATCCATGCGGCTCTCAAACGGAACAGAAGTGGATCTTGCGCGTACCCCCGTCTCACAGAATATCGAGCCTCTTGAAATCTCATTCGCTACTGAAATCGAAATTATTGACCGAGCTGTTAGCCAAACAGACACTATTCCCGTACGACTCATCATGAACAATGGTACACCGCACGAACTCAATGATGTCTCATTTAGTTTCATCTCGTCTTCAAACTGTCTTGCATTTGCTGGAAAGAATGCTCGTGGCTCTACTATTCACATACCACTGTCCCAGCATACCAACCTCAGTGTACTTGAGCGTGGATCTTATGTGGAATCTCTTCCCCTTTCAGTTCGTGTCGAATGCACTGCCCAATCTATGCGCATCGATACCATCATGAGTTTTTCACTTGGTACCAATAATCAGCGCATCGAAATTCCTGGAAGTAGTTTTACTATTGATACTGTAAGCACGCCATTACTATCTACTGAGGCTCGCTACTACACCGAGGATGGTGATCAACTCGGAAGAGGTCCGTGGCCCGTAGAGCAGAGCAAACATACCAAACTATGGGTGTTTGTTGAGATGGGAAGTAATTTAGGTGCAATACTTTCCCCTACGTTCAGTGCTACGCTTGCACCCGGTGTTTCGTGGACTGGCCGATCGTCAGTATCTTTCGGATCGCCAGTTACATACGATGCACTCTTAAACACTGTCTCGTGGCAGGACACACTCCTACAGGATGGCGATCGTCGAGCAATAGGATTTGAAGTATCCATCACCCCCTCTTCAACACAGCAAACTCTCATGAACGATGCTGTCCTGACCGGAGAAGACCGTGCCAGCAGTAAACACATATCTACCCAGCCCATATCTCTTAGTCTTTAATTCATTTTATGCATCCATACCTACACGACATCGACACAAACGCAGAAGGAACACTTTCCACTGATCAATTACAAAAGCTTTCTAAAATTACAACGTATCGTTCGCTCGTTGGTTGGATGCTCGTACTGTGTTTTGGTTTTCTGGGGAGCATGACAAGTATCCCCCTCGCGGTCGGCGAATTTGAGCCGCCTCTTTCATATATCATGATCCTCATGGTTCTGTTGTATGCGCTCGGCTTTTTTTATGGCGTAAAGATTGTCGCTGAACAAAAAAAGAATAAGAAATTAATCCACTCCCCCTCTGTTCATAAGGTCGAAGGAGCACCAACCAAAGTGAATGCCGCAGTTGCTATTCCAAATATACCAACCGCTGCGGGCGGAATGATGCTCATTAAGCATCTCAAGGCTGGGATAGTAAAATTAGAAGGGAAAAAGTACGGCAGTTTACCTGGAATATACACCGTCATCGAGGATGGAGAACTAGCTGAATTCCATGTTGTTGATTTCGCTTTTGCAGGAGTTGACGGTGTCATCGTAAATTACTTGTAATTTTAACAAAAACCCCAGCATTTCTGATGGGGTTTTTAGTTTCATTTTTATTTTGTACTCAGTTCCCTGGTTTGACTGAAATTAGCAAATTCTATAATCTTATCGTTCGTTCGTTCGTTACAAAAAGGAGTCGGTCATGAAAATAAGAGGAATGGAATTCGGGCATGTGTTTGCCGCCTCTGGTGTTCAGGGGTTCTTTGGAGAAGGTTACTGGTATCATCCATATGTTCGTCCTATTGGAATGAATTTTGATGGCATGACATTTGTCTCTAAGACAACAACGCTCAGCGCGCGCGAAGGAAACATGAAGGATGGAGAGATGTTCCCCAAGTGTGTCGTCGTCAAACCATTTAAGTCTATCGCACTGAACTCTGTCGGGCTTCGCGGACCGGGCGCTGCAACACTATTTGCAGATGGCCGTTGGCAGGAACGAACGGAGCCTTTTCTTATTTCGTTTATGTCGATCGCTGATACTGCCGAAAAACGCATAGATGAATTCCGTCAGTTCTGCCAGTTACTTCTTATACACATCAGTCAATTCAAGACGCCGTTTGGCCTACAAGTAAATGTGTCGTGTCCGAACGTTGGACTTGATACAGCCCATCTGCTTCATGAGGTTAAGGAGTATGCGCGACTAGTAACACTTCTTATTCCATACGTTGCAATCATGGTCAAAGTAAATGCAGTCGTTTCTGTGAGAGCCGCACTTGAGCTTTCACAGATCAATGGCATAGATGCACTGTGTGTATCCAACACGATACCCTGGGGTAAACTTCCTGATCAGATTGACTGGGTTGGATTGTTCGGTTCTGATGTTTCACCGCTTGCGCAGTACGGCTTCGGAAACGGTGGATTGTCTGGTGCACCCCTACTACCTATCGTTGAAAAATGGGTAAAAGCTGCGCGAGATATTGGAATTACCATTCCGATCAATGCAGGTGGTGGGATTCTCTCCCACACCGATGCAGAACGATTGATTACAGCAGGAGCCGATTCGGTGTTCATCGGATCAATGGCTTTTCTACGTCCTTGGCGTGTGTCGAAAACGGTTCGTCACATCAATAAACTGATGAATAAGGAGTCTTAAATGGTAGATGCTATCACAATCCGACGGCCCGATGACTTTCATCTGCATCTCAGACAAGGAGATCAGCTGACGAATGTTTTTGGCTATACAGCTGAAGTATTCGCGCGTGGTATTCCTATGCCGAATATTATGACCGAAGATGACCCGCTCGATGAAGGTATGCGGAGTCCTCCCGTGTGGACTGCATCTATGATGGAACAGTATCGACGCTCTATTGAGCAGGTTCGATACCAGCAGTCGCATGATGCTGCACGGAAGTTTGAATCACTGATGAGCATTGCACTCTTGGATCAGACACAACCGCGACACATCGTAGAGGCAGTAGAAGCCGGTGCGATCATTGCCAAGGCGTATCCTGTTCGGAAGAAACTAGTGAGACTTCCGTCTCCCTCAATTCTTGCTGGTCCTGTTGGCGAGATGACTACGAACGCTCATTACGGCATTTCTGATTTTCGAGCGCCGGCATTGCAACCAACCTTACAGGCGATGTCAGATACAGAACTCACCTTGTCGATTCATGGTGAGAAACCGAGTTCGTGCTCGCTGGATCGTGAAAAGGACTTTCTGACGGATTTAGTGTGGTTGCATGAGCACTACCCACAACTGAAGATTGTGCTCGAGCATATCACCACCGCCGCAGCCATTGGATGCGTTAACTCGCTTGGTGCGAATGTCGCTGCGACAGTCACCGTACATCACCTCATTCTCACGATTGACGATGTAATTGGTGGCAAACTAAACCCACACAACTTCTGCAAGCCGATCGCAAAGTATCCACAGGATCAAGAAGCGCTGCTTGGCGCAGTCGTGAGCGGCCTTGAAAAAATCTTCCTAGGTACCGACAGCGCGCCGCACCTGAAGGAAAATAAGGAGTGTGCGCAGGGCTGTGCTGGCGTGTTTAGCGCACCAGTTGCAATGCAAGTTCTCACGCAATTGTTTGAAGAATGTGGAGTACTTCCACGTCTCGAGCCATTCGTCTCAGAATTTGGTGCTCGTTTCTATGGACTTCCCCTAAACAACGACACCATTACGATGATCAAGAGGCCCTGGGTTGTGCCTAGTGTACTCGCAGGCGGCATAGTTCCTTACATGGCCGGTGGAAACCTCGACTGGCAAGTTGAAGGCGTGGAGGTCCTCCGATGAGTGACCCGTTTACACCTCACTTCGAACTCCGATCCGACCTCACCACCGTTAGTCACTGAAGTATATAAATACCCGATACTATGTGTATCGGGGTTTTTTGTTAGATGATGGCGCAAATCTGGTCGCGTGTTATAAGCCAGTGAGTTCTTTATCGACCTCGATCGAAGGCGAGTCTCGTTTTGCAAATACAGGAGTAAAATCTTGATGACTTACAATGTCTTTTCCGAATCCGTAGTTTACAAAATATGACTCATTAACGTCACGAACAAGTGCGTTCCAGTGTGTTCCATACAGAGACGCTGCAACAGTCGCATTCGTAATCCATCTCAATACCCCATGTCGATCCACCGCATATACGCGCGGATCAGTCTGGATTTTGACGAGCCGAACACCGGGCCGATACGTGACATTCCCCCCGACCGGAATGGATGCGAGTGTACCTGTAGCTAGTGTTGTTACTAATCCCCCTTTGTTTGTTAATTCCAAATCTTGGGTAGTATACCATGACAAAAATACCTGTTGATCTGGGAACACATACCGATAACCATCTACACCAACATAGTACACATCCGGAGATGAATACTTCTTTACTAACATGCCAGCCTTAATGCCATTAGGCAGCGATCGTTTTTTTGATGGTGTCGCCGGGGCTGCTTTTTCATCTGGTGATGCGACATATTCGGACGCACCAGTAAACTTTATATCTTCTGAAATAACCTCTGAAACGTGACCATGTGACGACGCAAACATGACATAAACTGTTTTCTCTCCAGGCCCGCCCTGCAGCGTCCATTCTCTTGTGGTGACGTATGGAAGCCAGTTAGTATTCTTGAAATCAGCGTTATTTGAAACGGCATATCGATCAACATTAGTTGCATTGAACTCTAGTAATACACGCGCATCAAGTGTCTCATCTTCATCATCATCTATCTTCAGGACTCCAGGATCAGGAGCCTCTCCCCCTTCTTTTTTCAGATTAATGGAATCACAATCCACATCTGATGTAATGCCACTTGTTTCGTTTTTAAATTCTGCGCATACAAACTTGGTTCCCACTCCTGGCTTGAGTGTGTATGAGAGCCATGTTTTTACGGCCTGAAACTGCAAGGCATCAGTCATTGAACTATCAGATCCAAGTCGAACAACATCCGCACCATCAACATCATCAGTCTTCACACGAACATCAATAGAGTGTGTATTTACCACTCCATTTTCAATACTGATCTCACCCTCCGGAACTTGTGAGCCTGGTGAGTACTCGATCCAATCATCGACAACCTCCGTCACTGCCCCACTCTCGCTCGCGAAAATCATCACAATCTGCTTTGAGCCCGACCCAGCTGAAAGGAACCACTGTTTTACAGCTGCATAGTCTACCCACACTGCATCTGTGAATGAGTTATCATTTGAGATAGCCATCTTTGTTGCGCCAGATGCGACTGGATGAATATTCACATTTCTCTGTGTAGTTGAATACGCATTTTGGTTGATTGTTACGCTCGGTGCTGTAGGGGCTCCTGTTCCGAATAGCTGCAGAATAATTGCATCACACATCGGAGCACTCGTTTCTCCTGTGACGTCATCTCTGATCTGTGCACAGGCATGCCGTGAATTACCTCCCGGAGCGAGCATGAAATCGTATGCGTGTCCCGATGTAAATGTTTCGTAAGATGTTGCATGATCCATGTTGGCATTTCTTGAGAATCGCACATGTGTTCCGGACGGAGCACTCACCGTAACCTTGACTTTGGCAAATTTCGAATTCGTGGCTCCACTATTTATTGATACT
>CAZHXK010000016.1:0-21463 GCA_964536565.1 uncultured Gammaproteobacteria bacterium | reverse complement strand
GCCCCCCCGTTTGGGTTGAGAGAGTCAAATGTCTCAGACATCCAACTACCCCACACCACATGACCAGGCGTGGGCCGACAGTGAATTACGCGAGATACCGTAAAGAGCGCTCGCCCGTCACAAATCTGCAGATCCTGCACCTGATACGGCCGAAGGTATGGACCATGCACCACACCTTCTTCAAACACCGAAGTGGCCGCCGCACGATGCCCATCATCATCCTTGATAAAGTGCTTCACACAAACAACGACTACTCCATCCACCTCTACAATGCGAGGTTGGTCGAAATTCTCCACTGGAAATTTCCAATCGCGGAATGCAATCATATATCCATGAACATCCCTCCGACTTACGACAGGGTAGTTACTCCCGACACGCTCGATCTCGGAGATCGTCATGTCAGCGAAATCAGTATTCCACGGAAATCCCAATGACTCCTCAACCCAACTATCACTTGCCTGAGAATCATGCATGTTCTTCCTCCATCACTATGTAAAAAACTGTTGCAAATATAACAGAGAATCGAGCCGCTGTCAAGGGTATTACCTCAATTAAGTACAAAAATATCTATCGCGAGATAGATATTCTTTTGGATCCTAACTTCTCTACAAATCAGCCACATCGGACAAAAATGACGTCCCACTCCACCCTGCTCCATCGCCATCAGTAACGTACTGCACCTCCCCGTCATCCACATCTACAAACACAGCTGGCTGTTCCTGATATTCCTCCGGGCTTTCAAATAATTCTGGATCGATGTCAGATAAAAACATTGATGGCTCGTACATCGTCATCCCATCAAACCCACCCACAATAGGATATGTCAGCATGAGATGTTTTCGTGCGCGTGTGATCGCAACGTAGAATAATCGTCGCTCCTCTTCCACACCACCTCTTTCAGATAGCGCCCGATCATTTGGCAACCCTCCATTCACCAATCGCATCACAAACACCGAATCCCACTCTAGTCCTTTGGATTGATGGATGGTTGAAAGCACAACTTTATCCGTCTGCTCTTTATTTCCTTTTGAATATTCATCACTCAAACTTGTATCAGTTAAGAATTTCTCGAGTGTTTTTACTTTGTTTCCGAATGCCTGAAGCTGTTCAATATCTTGCAATCGATCCGAGGAGTTTCCGTACTGTTCTTCTAAATAATCTTTGTAGCCAAATCGAACGACTGCATCAATCATATCCCCGACTTTACCAGAACTATTCACAATCCCTCGCAGCATATCAATGAGTCGATCCCATCCCGCCTTCGCTCGAACAGATAAGTTTTCAGCAAGGTCGTATGTAACTACATCCGTTAGAGACGTCACTTCTTTCAGCGCCATGATGATCTTTCCAGCTGTTTTATCTCCGATCCCCGCCTGTAATTTCAGCACGCGTTGCCACGCAATAATGTCATGCACGTTCAGCGTGATGCGCATGAAACTCAAAATATCTTTAATGTGTGATCGATCAAAGAAACGAAGACCACCACGATAGTCATAAGGGATGCCTCGTTTCATCAACTCAACCTCAATAGGTTGCGAATGGAACGTTGCTCGGAATAAAACAGCGATCTCGCCCGGCTTCACCCCTGAGCGAATTAAGTGTGCAACAGATGCACCGATATAATCCGACTCATCAAACTGATTTGAGAGCGTCACGAGCTGCGGCTTTTGGAATGCTTCATTGGTCGGCTTCAGCTCTTTCTTATATTGTTTTTTATTGTGTCTGATGACGTCATTTGCGAGACTCAAGATCTCTGGGACGGATCGATAGTTGAGCTCGAGTCGAAACACCTTTGCGTCTTTATGCACTTTTTCAAAATCGAGAATGTTATTGATATCCGCAGCGCGAAAGGAATAAATGGATTGTGCATCATCCCCTACCACCAACACATTTCCATGTACCTTTGAAAGGTAATTCACGATTTGAGATTGGATTTTGTTGGTATCCTGATACTCATCTACCAAAATATACTGAAACTGACTTGAAAGTTCTTCCCGCACCATTTCGTTTGTAGCGAGGAGTAGCAAAAACTGCTCGAGCAAATCATCAAAATCCATCACGTTCGCTTCTTTCTTTTTTTGTGTGTATGCAACAACACATCGCTCGATGATATGTCTAATTTTCTCGTAACCAGGATATTTGTATTCGATCACATCATCCACCGTCATCTGAGCATTCCGCATGAACGAAATCAAAAACAGCATCTGTTTTGGTTTGGGATACTGTTTAGATTTGAGATCGATTCCTTCGTCGCGCATCGCCAATGACATCATCCCCTCAGAATCATCTGCATCAAGAATCGTAAAATCATTTCCGTATCCTACTAGGGATGCATATCGACGTAGCTGCCGAACAGCCACAGAGTGAAATGTACCCCCTGTCAGAGAATCCAACGGAATACCCATGAGTTCTTTAATACGCTCCATCATTTCTTTTGACGCGCGATTGGTAAATGTAAGCAGGAGAATGTTTTCTGCCGACACACCCTTTTGTAACAAGTATGCAACGCGGTACGTAATCGTTCGTGTCTTACCAGAACCCGCACCAGCCAATACCAAACAAGAGCCGTCACCATCGGTGACTACTTTGAGCTGTTGTGGATTTAATTCGTCTTCGAATGTGATCATAGAACGTTTGTCATCCTGAGCGTTTTAGTCGAAGGATCTCGTCGATACGCAAAGGAAATATCGTAGACCGAGTATACCAGAAATTTCGTGTAATAAAAAAATCCCCACCAGTTCCGTAGAACGAGTGGGGTTTTTGCTAGATGCTTGTGACCTAAGGATTACTCCGCATACCCCGAAAAAAAATGTGCCCCCCGCAGCACGTAGCTACGAGGGGCGTTTTTTCTAGTTGAAGGCTGTAACCGACGAGACGTCAATCTCAAAGTAGCAACCCTGTCCGTCGGCGATAACGACCTGTTCGAGCGTCTGCCCGTCCGGATCACTGAAGGTAATGTCGCCGTAGTTGTCGGAGTCGCCCCATGCGTCGTAACTCACAGGCTCCGATGGGTTGTTGCACAGCCAATGCTGATTGGTGTTCTCCGTGGTCCACTTCCATTGCACCCGCATCTTCGTGACGCCAACCGGAACCTTGAGGGTTGCCGTGACGTACTTGAAGTTGAGCTCGCCCTTCAGACCAATCTGACCCTGCGTTCCGTCCCACATCGTCGTGGCAGGCGCATCCATGTTGTAGGTGAGGAACGCTCCCCATGTGTCCATACAACTTCCATCGCCATAGCAGTAGGTACCGATCATGGACACGTACTGGACGTTCCACGAGGCCGGCATCTCCCACCCAACCGTCAGGACAGGCTCCGGATACGTGACGCACTCGCTGTCTTCGCAGACTTGCGGGTACGCGATATCAGAGTTGTCGCAATCGGCCGTTTCAGAGCAGGTCGCTGCGCAGCTTCCGTTGTCCGTTGAAGAGCAACTGTTGCTGGAGCAGACGTCGTCCGTGCAGTCATCACCATCGTCACACTCGGTGTCGCTGGTACAACATGCGTCGTCCGTTTCCGTCTGACACGTCCCACTGTTGCAGGTTTGCGTGGTACAGGGATCGCCATCGTCAGCGCAGTCACCGTCGGTGGTGCACTCAGGCGTCGGCTCGGTGTCAGCGCATGTGCCGTCGTCGTTGCAGGTTGTGCAATCCATCACACCACCCCCAACGCTCTCACACATGCCATTCTCCGCACAAGCGAACGCATCGGTCTCAACCGTGCCGCCGCCGCATGTCGAAGTACTCAAGTGCGAGCAATCCTCGTCACTTTCACACTCGGGCGTCGGCTCGGCGTCGAAATCCTTGCAAGTACCATCATCATTGCAGCCCGTGACACAATCGCCACCGCTGTACGATGTCTGCTTGCAGATCCCTTCATCCGAACATCCGTGGCTCTGAGTGTAGTACTCTCCGTTGCTGCAGTACTGCGTATCCATGTCGGAACAGTCACTGCTAGAGTCGCAGAGCGTACAGTCCCACACATCCCAGTGACTACATTCACCACCGAAGCAGTAATCACTCGTACATGAGTCGCCATCACTACAGTCCGCATTGCTCTCGCACGCGTAGTTCGTGACGCAGTTTGGACTGCCCGCAATTGGACCGTCCTCGCAGACCATGTCGACGTCAGCTGACTGATCGTACCCGCAGATCGTGCCCGCAGGCTGATCCGCTTTGTAACAGAAGCTTCCATCTTGTCCGATGACACACCGGTCGTAGGTGCACGGATTGCCGTCATTGCATTGCTCGTCAGTGCTGCATTCGTACGCATCAGCGTCGATGTAGCAACTGGCGTCCAACTGAACGGCACAGAATCCGTTTCCATTACAGGTCACGCCGGGCTGCACAACACACGGGTCGTTGGCCAGATGCACATACTCCGCGCAATCCTCAACCACCGAACACGAAGTCTGCAGCTCCATTTCCTTGGTGCCGAAGTCCGAGTTTGCGATCTGCCCTGCAGGCGCACCAATTGGCGCTTCCTGTTGGCAGCCTATTCCCATTCCACCAGCACACATAACAGCAACAATAAGTCGAAAATTCATGCTCTATCTCCTTCTGCTTTGGATGAGGCTGAGCAACTTGCCCAACCCCTGACTTTTCTCTTTGGTTTTGTTGAAAAAAAGAGCGCTATTCCGGTAAGGGAATAGCGCAATTTCGCGAAATCCTCCTTAACTCGAAACAGCACAATATAGCATAAAAAAGGCCCTTTGTCAACCCCTAGGTGTCGAAATAGACTAAGTTTAGTCAATTATTCGGTATCAAAAAACACTGCGGGTGCAGTGAATCAACACACTCCTTTAACGCGTCATCCTGGAGCTAGGTACGAGCGATAGGATCCAGATTTACAGACTGGATTCTATCGGCCTCGCCTCCAGAATGACACCATCAAGATCATGTATGACGTGTCCTTAATTTTTTGCAATAATAACAGCTCTTTTCCCATTATCTACATCTCCCCCATTCCAATCATGTATCACAGACATGAGATGTTCTTTATTATATCGAAATTGCTCACCACGGCGCGTTCCCGGATCATTCGTAATAAACTCTGTTTCCGTATATCCGCGTATCACAAGCATATGATAGAGTGGCCCCTCTCCTGTAAAATTCGGATTATCTAGATGACGCCCTGCAGCCGGTACAATCACTGGATACCCCAAAGCAATAGCATTTTGTATCTGTTCAATTGTCGGATCATCAATACTATATGCATCTGTTAATCCAAATCGATCATGCATTACATGCAGTGTCTCCTCAACCGTCGTATCTTTATAGTATCCAAACGTTGCCTCCTGCCACGCAACTAACTCCAAAATCGCAGCATCTGCCTCCTCTTTTGTTTTAGCTTCATCTCCATTAATAAACCACAGAGACATGAGTATACTCGCCTCTTCACATGCTTCCTGATATGGCATATCCCAATTTGCATGTGGAGCTTGTGATGTGAATGGAATTTTTAAATTGAATTGAATGGGTGCGTCTGGTTTTATATCTTCACTTTTTGGAAGTTCTGGTGTTGAGGTAGCAGTTTCTTCAGACTCATCCTCAACCACCTTAACTGTTGATGTAGTTGTTTCAATGTCTTCTACAACAATCTCGGGCCCTGTGTTTTCTATATCAACGCGTGCAACAGCCTCAGGAATATCCTTTTGGGATTGCGTATCCTGTAACCAAAAAATGAGATCGTGCCGATTCGCAAAACCAAACCCAAGTCCAAAGAATATAATTGCTGTTGCTGCTAATTTCTTCATAAACGTATCTTAGCTATCTTCTGTTTTTATTGCAAAACAAAAAGCCCCAGGCACATAGCCTGGAACACATAGCGTCTAAACAACATCTCTGGGCAGCACTCATACAGCCCCATTTTTTCTCTCTGCTCCTCAAAGCTCTTCGATGATACATCGGTATCGTCTCATCGCTTGTTCAAATCAGAATATAAAAAAAGGAATCTGCATGATGCACTGAAGATATGTCACCCAGACACCGTTCAGATGATGATGAAATCGCACATAGTTGGTCCCCCTTCTGTTTGTTCTTGGATTCCCATTCGTCGTGGATTTTTCTTCTCTCACAATGAGCTGGCGCTATTCTAGCAGGGGCACTAATTTTCGTCAATAACAGGCCAACCACCAATTTGCCTTACGTTTTTTAAGGCTATACAATGACAGTTAATAATGATTTTATATGCTAGAAGTTGGAGACAAAGCCCCCGCATTCACACTGCTCGATCAGAACAATAATAAACACAAACTATCAGACTATAAAAACCAGTGGGTTGTGTTGTATTTTTATCCGAAGGATGATACGCCGGGTTGCACAAAAGAAGCCTGTGGCATGCGTGATAATCTTCCTCAGTTCAAAAAGATGAAAGCCGTTGTATTAGGAGTAAGTAAGGATAGTCCTGAAAGCCACAAGGCTTTTAAGCAGAAATACAAACTACCTTTTACACTTCTGTCAGATGAGGACGTCAAAATGCAAACTAAATATGGTGTGTGGCGAGAAAAAATTAACTTTGGTAAAAAGTATTTTGGAACGAAACGCATGACATTCATCATTGATCCGAAAGGTAACATTGCAAAGATATATAAAAGCGTGAAGCCGCCAACGCATGCTGAGCAAGTATTAAACGAACTTACTAAACTACAACAATAATATGGACAAAAAAACATCTCCTCCATCGAAAGTAGGTTTGTTTGTGGTCATGGGATTACTTGGTGTACTAATTCTACTCGTCATCCTAGTTTTGATGCGTGTATACGCTGCTGTGCCAGAATTACCAGATCGAGATCACGACACTGAGGAAGTTGGATACGAAGAAGATGAGGATGAAGATAGTGAGATAGCCGAACTCAGAGAAGCACTTGCGCAGGCTGTTGAATATCATGATGTGAATCGCGGAGTACTCGTTGAGCAGTCTACTCAAAGCAATAACTGGAACGTAACTGTACGATACCCCTCATACAAAAAAGGAACTCCTCCCGCCTTTTCATTAAGCTACGATGCTTCCGCCCCGTGGGGCATGATGCGTGTCGCGCACGTTGATGCTACTGCAACGGATGCACCGCCTGAAGGCGGCGCGTATCGTACACCATACATTTCATTCTTCACCTTTCGAGCATCGAATTATTTTGCTGATGGGAATGAGGGTATGACATTTGATATTTCTACCGCACACAGAGATCAGTACCTTGAAGACGTGAATAAGCCTGGAAATATATATGAACTCAATAAAGATATTTTCTTGGGTGAAGATGATGAGTTTGTGTATCTCTACCGATACAAAAATGCAGACGTGAGCGTTGCTCAGGAAGTGGACGCACTGCTTGAAAGTTTTATTCCTTTGAACCTGGATAATAAATAATATGATAGATACAGATGCAACTAAAATTGATGAGCTGTTAAGTCGAGGTGTTTCAGAAGTTATCGACACAGACCATCTACGAGAACGATTGCTTTCTGGAGATACGCTTCGTATTAAACTTGGCATTGATCCAACGAGCCCAAACTTACATCTTGGTCGTTCTGTTCCACTCTTGAAGTTGGCAGACTTTCAAAAACTTGGTCATACTATTGTTTTCATCGTTGGTAATTTTACAGGATTGATTGGCGACACATCAGACAAAGATTCAGAACGTCCCATGCTTGATGAGAAAACAGTACGTGCAAACATGGAAACATATGCAGAACAGGCTGCCAAAATCATTAACATCGAGGCTGCTGAGATCAAATACAATGAAGATTGGCTGAAGCCACTCGGCTTTCGAGAAGTTGGCATGCTTGCAAACCAGTTCTCTTTGCATGAGTTCATGCAGCGCGAGAATATCAAGAAGCGTGTTGATGCCGGATCACGTGTTTCATTACGTGAGCTTCTCTACCCTCTCATGCAGGGGTTTGATTCTGTTGCCGTGAAATCTGATGTAGAACTGGGCGGAACTGACCAACGATTTAATTTGTTGGCTGGACGAACACTACAAGAACACTACGATCAGGAACCGCAGGATATTGTAATGACAAATTTGATTAACGGAACAGACGGAAGAAAAATGTCATCAAGTTGGGGTAATACCGTAAATTTAAATGATGACGCACGCGAAATGTACGGAAAAATCATGAGCATGCCCGATGATTTGGTTATCACGTACTTTACACACTGTACGCGCGTACCCATGGATGAAGTTGGTGAGCTTGAAGATCGGATGACTGAAAACCCGATGGGAGTAAAGAAAACACTCGCAGCGGAAATTGTACGCATGTACCACGGAGAAGAAGCTTCAGATAATGAAGCAGACTGGTTTGATACAACATTCTCGAAAAAAGAAACGCCAACAGACATGCCAACCGTTACACTCTCCCCTAACGTGGAGATAGCATACGATGTTGTGAGACCATTTTTTCCAGATGAGGAAAAGAGCAACTCAGATATTCGACGATTGTTTGAACAAGGTGCCGTGAAACGAAATGAAGAAAAAATTGATGCGTTTGATGGGCCACTTGAATTAGTAGATGGCGAAGTATGGCAGGTCGGGAAACGTGTGTGGTTTAAAGTTAGTTTGACGTAGACCCTTGACACATACCCCAACACTTGCTATTGTATTCCTGATTCCGGTGATTGCCAGTCTCGGATGTGCCTAGAGAAATATCTAGTATTTCTCTACCGGCGGATAACCACTCCAAACACAATGAAGTTATCCGAGTGGGAACTCCTGCTCATGTGGCAACCACGCTCTGCAGAGCGTGGTCTTTTTATTATAAAATTCGCGATAGCAGAATCTTAATCCCCTTCCTTATTGGCCTCGTGCATAAAAATATACAGGATCAGCTCAGAGACTGGATTGAGGCTACAAAAAATTATGTTTGAGCGTTTGAGCGAGTTTGATTTTTTGTCCGTAAATCTAGTTTGTGTGCCCTGTATATTTCTCCACTCGAAGGTTTTTGTTGCTTTTATAAAAAAGTAAAGCCTCCCAGGGCTTCCTGGGGACCAAACTGCGAGGTAGATAAAACTGGATCCCCGCATCCGCGAGGATGACGTGTATAAAAAAATAGCCCTCGACCGTAGTCGAGGGTTTTTTGATTTAGAACGAGTCGACGCTGATCGTGAAATCTGCTTCAAGTCTTGTTCCGACGCGATGTAGAAGTGCCGCAGCATCAGTCTTGTGACCTTGCTCAAGCAACTTCTTAATCTGTTGATGATCGACATCTGAAACCGTGAACCATGCTTCACGTTTGTTGTCGTTGTCGATCCAGCCGACGAGGACTACGTGCTTCATGGTTACCTCCAGAAGTCATTGTGAATGGTGGGCGTGAGGGGATTCGAACCCCCGAATCGACGGGTCACAGCCGTTTGCCTTAGACCACTTGGCTACACACCCAAACTTTTACTTCAATTCATCCTGAACGAGTTCTACGAACTCGTCACGAGCGACTGTTTTTTGAACCTCTGCGACAGTGTTCTTAACAGTAACCGTGTTTGCATCAAACTCATTACCACCACAGATGATGACAATAGGAATCTGCTGTTTCAAAGCGTAATTGAGTTGGCCTCCGAACCGCTCCTTGCCGAAGTAGATTGCAGTTCTTACGCCAGCTGCCCTCAAATCACGAGCGAGTGCATTGTATTGATTCATGAACTTTTTGTCAAGAACCATGATGAACGCTTGTGTTTGCGTCTTTTTCGGCTCGATCTTGCCCATTTCCTTGAGAGCGGCGAAGAGTCGATCGATACCGATAGATGCGCCAGTGGCTGGAATCTGAAGATCGCTGAATCGCGAAACGAGGCCATCGTACCGTCCGCCAGAAAAGACGGAACCGATACCAGGCATATCATCAAGCACCGCTTCAAACACCGGACCTGTGTAATACCCTAATCCACGTGCGACTGAGAAATCGAGCTGCCAGTTCTCTTCGGGCACACCAATCGCACGAAGCGATTCAACCATCGTTGTCAGCTCGGCAATACCTTCTTGAGCAACATCGCTGGCCAGCAACTCACTCGCCTGTGCGAGAAGCGCCAGTGGCTCATCAGCATCCAACTCCGAGAAGGCTTTGAACCGAGCGATCTGGCCATCATTGAATGCAGGAACATCACCATCAAGCAACGTTTCTCCTGAGACGAGCACACGCCCATCTTCCATCGTCCAACGCAGTTCATCTTCGACCCCCTCCCATCCGATCTTATCGAACTTATCGAGCGTCTTGAGAACACGAACGATCAGTGAAGGATCGAAGCCCACATACTCAGGCAATCCATTGAGGATCTTCCGACTGTTAAATCGAACTGTGAACGAACCAACATCGAGCGCAGCCAACGTCTCTGCAATCAACCACACAATCTCAACATCAGCCTGCGTCTCACTGACACCAACCGAGTCGGCATCAAATTGCATGAACTCGCGGTAGCGACCCTTCTGAACTTTTTCGCCTCGCCACACACTTCCGTATTGGTAGCGCTTAAACGGCTTAGCGATATCCGGGTTTGCAGCGACGAAACGCGCAAGAGGAACCGTGAGGTCGAACCGAAGTGCCGTGTCGGACTCCGCAATCACATCTTTTCCGTAAATGCGAGCCGCGTAGATGTCCATATCAAAATCAGGATCGTTTCCTGTTAGCGCCGCACGACGTTCAATTGCCGGCGTCTCCAGCGGGTCAAAACCGAACCGCTCGAATACTTCTCTCACCGTATTGATAATTGCCATCCGAGGAATCATTTCTTCGGGCGGATAATCACGAACTCCCGAAGGAGACTCGGGTGTAACCATCTCTTTTGTCATGTCGTACTCCTTTTTTTGAACGATCGGCATGAGTCTCTACTCATGTTTCCCAACGGTAACAAAGAGACTTCATCATGTCAATCGTCCTATTCCCCTGTTTTCCACACGATTCTCTTTATTTATTACATTATTCTGCTAAGGTGTGGCTATCGATCTTTCACAGAGGAACACTCATGACCCAACCTATCCATCCTGATCTCGCTGTCCAATTGACTGATGCACTGTGTCGCATTCGTAGCTTTGACGAAGGTGAGTTTGAATCGCACGTCGCATTTTATATTCAGACATACCTCAAGACGTACTGCCCATGGCTGACTACCACACTTGAGCACGTTGCAGACAATCGACCCAATGTTATTGCGTACACTGGCTCGCTTGCTGATTGCAAACTGCTCATCGTTGGTCACATTGATACCGTCGCTCCCTCTCCGGATCACCTCTGGACCGTTCCTGAATTTTCTATCAAAGACGGGAAATACTATGCACGTGGTTCGGGTGATGCGAAAGGTGGTATCGCTGGCGTGCTCGATGGTATGCGTCTCACCGGGGAAACTCAGAATGTCGCGTATTTATTTTATGTCGACGAAGAATTTGCATTTGCAGGAATGAAACACTTCGTTACGAAACATCCTGATGTGCAACCAGATTTGATTCTAAGCGCATGCGGTGGAAGCGCAGAAATGACGGCCGGATGTCGGGGATGTATCGAGTTCTGCTTTGCTCTTGCCGGAACAGCTGGTCACGCAGCACGTCCACAGCTTTTTGATTCAGTGGTACCGGCTATCCGTTTCGTAACAGAGCAACTAGAGACATGGTGCGATCGTCACAGTGATCCATATCGAACATCTATTAATGTTGCAGCACTGCATGTCGGTTTACTGAAAGACACTATTCCAGCATCTCCGAATACAGATGCCGACATCTCACCCGAGCAACTCATTCCAGAAATGAGACACGCTGCGAATAATGTTCCTAATGTTGCCTGGGCGCTGGTTGATATTCGCCCAGGGGATCCTACGATCAATCCAACGTCGATCGAAGATATGATTGAGCACCTCATTGGTGTATACAACGCGGAGCACGACAAAGACATCACACTTGAGCAATTCTACACACGATTTGCTGTCGCCGGATATCACTCTCCTGCCGGATCGTACGATGTTATCTCACGTCATTTTGAACGCGTACACGAAGGCCGGGAGTCTGATGCGAATGTGCGCGGGTACATTGATGTCGCCATGATACACGGGAACCAGCCGACCTCGGGATGTGTATGCCTTGCTCCACTTAAAGCGAATGAACATTCGCCAGATGAATGGGTCGATATTGCGTCACTTCTCGCCTATCGAGATGGCGTCGTTCGACTCCTATCAGATTACCAACCCACATAAGTGTGGATAACTCTTACCTCGGATCACATCTGGGGTTTTTTGTTACGAATCGCGAACAAATTTGACCGCATACTAGTGAGCCGCTACTATTGATGCATCACCAAGGAGTACAACTTATGGATATCAATCCACATCATGTTTATATTGTGAGCGCTGCCGGTGGCAACCTCACCGCACTCGAAGTTCTCGAGGCCCCGCGCGATCGTGCGTTTTATCAGTCACGTGGTCAGGAACTCATGAACGTCGAGTCCGACAAAATCGCCGAAGGCGAAGAAATCGAACAAGCTGGATTTGTGATACTCCAAACGAGCCACATGGAAATGACTGGCGGTGAGTTTTGCGGAAACGCGAGTCGTGCAGGCGCATTGCTTCTCAGTGAAGCACTTAGCCTGAACAGTTTCACACAAACCGTATCTGGCCTTGATCAGAACGGTGAACCTGCTCGTGTGAAAGCATCCGTTCGAGATCATGAATTGAACTCTGCATACGTGCAATGTGATTTCACTGATCTTCCTGGTTCGCCTGTTGATGTGACACTTGCTGACGGACAAGCCGCCAAGCTCGTGGATCTGGGTGGTATTGTGCATGTCCTTATCGACGCGCCATTCAAAAACGAAAAGGCGTGGTACGAAGCAGAACACAAAAAGGTCATGGAGCATCTCGATTTGTTTAGTCGACCTGCTGTAGGCGTCTGCTGGATTCGTCCAAAAGACAACTGCACAAAGCTATACCCTGTTGTGTGGGTGCGAGATGCAAACACATTCTATTACGAAAGCTCTTGTGGCTCTGGCTCTATCGCAGCCAACCAAGTCACCGGCGCTGAGTTCATTGAACAACCCTCAGAGAAGACGATCCGAGTTAGAGTAACCGGAAACGTAACTTCTCTATCAAGCAAGATGGAGATCATCGATGTCATCAAGCAAGCCTAAGCATACAATACGTTTCCGCCAGATTTCGAATGTAGACGACCCCGCCCGCGAAGGGTTCATCCGAACCTTCCAACATGCGTTTGGTGACATTCCGTACCTTGAACAAACACCAGATCAGGACTGCAACGATATTTGGAAGATGCATATCGACCATTGTCTGTGGGTTGCAGAGTGTGAGAACTGCAAGAACCATGTCGTAGGTTTTTCCTGCGCACACTCACTTTCGAGCGAGCATCACAAAGATATTCAAGCTTTTCTTGCTTCGTTTGAGGGAACAGATAAAGCATTGCCATTCGATTGGCGTCAGGCCGTGTACATGTCTGAGGTTGCCGTGCTCGCATCCCACCGCGGATACGGTATCGGCACGAATCTCATTCAGCTACGCCGACGCTGGGCGCACGATGCAGGCATTCCGCATTACATTATGCGGACTGCAAGTGAAGGTTCTCACTCTGAACGTATCTATACGTCTGAGAGAATCGGCGCTCAACGAGCGAAGTTCTTGCAGCCCGTCGAAGGGCAGGCAGGAGAAATCGACTCTGCGAGTACACATCGTCTCTATCTATATGGTAGTACGAACTTCACCGGACTTCCGCCGCGTGTTACGTGGTAAATCAGAAAACGAGCTAAGGCTCGTTTTTTTAGACCTCTAAAATCTTCGATTTTGTGACTACCTACAATGCATGAAAAGTTTAGCAAGAATGCGAAGACTTATTTTACACCAATCTCCCTCTACTACCTATACATCAACCCAGGAACATGACTTTTCAGACGCCTTCGATCTTAAGTGGTCCGTATATAGCGAACTCCTTTTCATAGTACGTTGCCCACTCTTTATCACCATATGAAAAATGCCACCACTCACCGTCGAATGGAGCAAACCCAACTTCTATTAAAATATTTCTCAAAAGTAGTCTGTGCTTTTTTTGATCATGCTCGAGTCCCTCAACAAAAGTTCTAATCTTCATGCTGTCTGAAAAATCTGCAATAGCAGTTCCCATATCGATCTCCCCCTCAGGGCTTGTCAGTGTTACATCAATCGCACCTCCTGTCGGGTGACCGGCTACGTCAGGTGATGCAGAAAGTAAGTGAGCTTGTCTGATTAATTCCAACTCATCCGCATCGGGAAACACAATTCTCATTTCTTTCAGCCTCTCGTCAAAGTATTTCTGCTGCACATCAGGATGGCGATATGCATACGCCAACTTCAGTTTCCAGGTCGGACACATATCCGACAGAATCTGCTGAGCTTTTTCCAGACGTTCCGCCACACTTGCGCGTATATACATCTTTTCGCCATACAACGGAATCATGTCTTGTTTAATATATGTACATTCAATATTCGGCAGTGCTTCTTGTACCACAACATACCCCTCGCCATTGTCGCGAGTCTCCATTCCGACGAGGTCGTCATAGTGTAAAAGTGATGATTCTGTGTTCATAGGCACATGTCACATTACCGCTTTTTTGCTGACAGGTCAACTATTATGCACACAATCCTCTCCACAAACAGCTTGCTTTCTCGATTTTTGCTTTCGTTGACAGCTTCTTGATTTGTCGGTAAGTTAATAGACCATTAATCGAAATCGTATGAATACTATTGTTTTGACGGGAAATGACTTAACACCTGAACATATTGGTCATGTTGCTCATCATCATGAGGTAAATGTTACGATTGACGACGATACACGAGAACGGATTGCCCGTTCTCGTTTTTTTGTTGATCAAGCCGTTGAAAAGGGTGATGTTGTGTATGGGATCACCACCGGTTTTGGATACTTCAAAAACGTCACCATCTCTAAGGAACAAACAACAGACTTGCAACGGAATCTTATTATGAGCCACGCGGTTGGAGTTGGTGAACCACTCTCACTTCCTGAGGCACGAGCCATGATGCTTGTCCGAGTCAACTCGCTCGTCAAAGGATATTCCGGCGTCCGACAAATCGTAATCGATACATTACTTGAGTTTCTGAATAAAGGTGTTCATCCATACGTACCACGAAAAGGTTCGCTAGGCGCATCCGGAGATCTCTCTCCTCTGGCACACATGACACTCGTCATGATGGGAATGGGCGAAGCATTTATTGATGGCCGACGAGTCCCTGCAGCTGATGCACTCGCAAAAGCTTCGATCGTTCCGCTATCACTTTCATCAAAAGAAGGCCTCGCACTTACCAATGGAACATCCATGATGGCCGGAGTCGGAACCCTGAACTTATTACGCGCGGAAGAGTTAGCAAAGATCGCTGACATTGCCGCGGCTATGAGCGTCGAAGGATTGATGGGCTCAACAACTCCATACGATCAACCCATTCACGATGCACGTCCGCACAAAGGACAAACGGATTGTTCCAAAAATGTCCGACGCATGTGTGAACGTTCTGCAATCATTGATTCACACGATGGTTGTGATCGAATTCAGGACGCATACTCTCTGCGCTGCACACCTCAAGTACACGGTGCTATTCGAGATACATTAGCGCACGTTCGTCGCACGCTTGATATTGAAATTAACTCTGCAACAGACAACCCACTCATTTTCCCCGACGAAGGTGTTTCTCGTTCTGCTGGTAATTTTCACGGAGAACCCATCGCGTTTGCTATGGATTTTCTTGCGATCGCCGTTTCGGAACTTGCTAACATTGCTGAGCGTCGTGTTGCAAAATTTGTCGATCAATCAACAAGTGAGGGCCTTCCAGCATTTCTTGTACCAAAAGAAGAAGCTGGAGTTTCAAGTGGCTTCATGATTTTGCAATATACAGCAGCAGCACTCACATCAGAAAATAAGACATATGCGCATCCATCTAGTGTGGATTCCATTCCAACATCTGCGAATCAGGAAGACCATGTGAGTATGGGAGCGAATGCAACCAACAAAGCCAAGCTTGTTCTTGATAATGTACAGTCTGTTCTGGCAATTGAATTACTAACAGCAACACAGAGTTTGGATTTCAAAAAACCCCTGAACCCTGGGTTGGGTTCAAAAGCAGCATATGATCACGTGAGACAAGTGATTCCATTCCTAGAAAAGGACCGGGTTCTTTATCATGATATTGAACGAGTCAATGCCATGCTTGAGGATCACTCACTGCTTGCTGCTGTTGAGCATGCAGTTGGACCTTTAATATAACTTCATTGCATTGCCTAAGGAGGCGTCATGCATAGTGAGAATTTGAATGTTATTTTATCCGGCGTGCGTGCAGATTTTCACGGACGACCATTCATCGGATTTTGTGGAAGCGCGCAAGATGCGGACATTGGTGATGCTGAGCTATTCCTCACGAACCTCATCGATCTTATTGGAGTCGATTTTGTTGCTGTTTGCGGAGGCACAAAAGGCGGTATTCCTGAACTTGCTTCCAATGTGTGTGTCGATAATGGCGTTGCAGTTATCGGCGTCACTCCTAGTCGTGTAAAAACAGAGAAGCTACTTCCTCATCTCTCACACGTTATCCGTGTTCCTTCACAGTATGATTCAAGCGAGTGGGGTGACGAATCACCGGTTCTTGTGAAGCTCTGTCATGCCATCGTATTTTTTGGTGGTGGATGGGGTACCATGATCGAGCTTTCTCACGCCATGAAGATCAACACCTCTCGAAAGTCGAAGGACAAGAAGCGCATCGCCCTTGCCCCAATCCCTTCATTTGGAGGACTTCTCAAAGGAGTTGCGCCCATACTACAAACAAGTTCATGTATATTGCGTGGTAATGGCTCCCCTGTTGGGCCTCAAGAAGTTGCGCGTTTTCTACAAGCACATCTTGAATTCACATCGCCTGCATTTTAATCTCGACTACGGTTGAGATTTTTTAGTAGAAACCAGAAATCTCTGATTTCGTAAGTTTCTACTATGCATGAAAAGCCCAGCATGAATATAAAGAAAGCGTGCATAGTATTTCTTCCAACCACACCTTGAAAGGTCATCTCGCAACATGGTTTTTCAGGCGCTTGAAACCACCACACCAACAATAATATAAAAAGCCCTCAGGTTTCATTCTTTGAAACCTGAGGACGGATGGAAGGCTTTGGCGTGTTGTGTGCAGCTTTGCCGTAGCAAGGGGGTGTGTCTACACATAACTTCCCTCTGCGTGCATTCTAAGGGATGATGTAATTTTCGTCAAAATAAGCATAAGTGATCTAACTAGATAATCGTGCAATTTACCCCATTTCTGTTACCGATACTTGACAAACCTGGATTTTTGATGTAGCTTTGGAGTATACTATATATAGATCTTTCACACGGAGGAAGGTTACACATGAAGTTCTCACTACTACTCGCTGCGAGTGCAGCTCTTTGTCTTCTGCTTGCCGGGTGTTCCGGCGCGGATGGCTCCGGTACAATTGTGAAGACAGTCGACGTCGACAACACAGGCGACGATTCAGCCACCACAGCCACTGACGGTGGTGGCAGCGACATCACCCCAACAGATGACTCCGGAGATCCTATCGACGATTTCGGCACAACCGGAACCGACGACACAGGTGACCCTGGCGACGTGATCGACTACCCCGAGCCCGGCTCTGTCGAGTACTGGAAGGCGATCATCCCTGGAACATGGGAGCAGACGAATCCGGATACTGGTGAAGCGTATTGTGCGACACCCGAGAGTCCAGGAACGTGTAGTCCTTTACTTGAAATCTACGACTTCTCCTCCGGAGACGATGCGCCAGAAGAAAGCGGATGCCCTGCAGGAACTAAATACCTCATTCTTGGGGAACTTGGTGCTACTGGTGGCCTATGCATTAACCCAGACAACACTCTTTCTGCATGTGCAGAGGGTCTCTGTGAATCCTGGGGATTCCACATACTAGCAGCTGGGAAGCTATCTGAAAAAGTCATCATCGAAGGAACATGTTCCCAAAAAGCTGATGGTATGCCATCCACATGCGTGCGTCACGCCGACTGTGCTGGTGTAGTCCCGGATGCATTTTGCAACAACATGAAAGTTGAGCAGTGGATTGAATTTTGTCAGTGGACTTCCGGTGACAACTCATGTGACGACGGAACAACGTATCACTACATGAAGACTCAATAGGCACCAGCAACTTACCTTTCCTCCGTGCCCTCTCTCGTGAGAGGGCTTTTTTAATTAAAAAACTGACCGAAGGGTCAGTTTTTAGTACCATCACGTATGCAGTCACTAGTCATCGTCTGCAACAACTATCACCTCTCCTGCAAATAATGTCCAAGCCTGATTTACATCACCAGAGCACTGATCAACTATCTTTTGTCCTTGCTTTACTGCCGAGAAACATCCCCCAAAACTCCCCTTCTGTTCACAGATACCATTACACCACCCCCAGTTATCCTGCACCTGTACCTTTGGCTTGAAGATACAAAGCTGATCTCCTACACGCATGCCATACTCTTTCAGGAATTCATAATCAGGACTGTTTAAAATTCCCGGACTCATGACGATGTGCTTAGGATAGACACCACTGTCAATATTTTTCTCAACCGCCTGCGACCCAACTCCACATCCCTTTGAATATGCATACACATGCTGATACTCGTAGAACCCCTCTGTACATCCATCCTCATCATTACCTAAAGCAAGCTCATTGAAGATACATTGTGAATACGTGTAGCCAGCAATACTACAATCGTTATCAGACTGACATGTCACATTCGGCGCACTTTCACCTCCACAATATCCAACAGGCTCTGCAGTCGTTCCGCAGTATGGTTTTCTATTTTTATACTTTGCAATAGATCCTCCTGTCTTTGGCGTTCCATCATTCCACTCAACCATCATGCGCTTCAACGGCATCTGATCTGTATCTGCCCATGCAGCAAAGCGTACGTTTGCCGTCATATTTCCAATTCCGAATACCGTCTGATCTTTCGGTGCAGTACTCTTTCCATCAATTTCGTTCACATTAAACGCACTCATGTTTCTCAACTTGAAACCATCATTTCCCACAGACTGTGATTCATCTATTGAAGCAATGACAGGCGGTATACCCTGAGTGAAACGATTATCGTTGAATACCTTAGCATCACTTGGAATAGTAGCAGTAGCATTCTCCACTACACCAAATGTGGCAGCAAATAACTTGCCAATCCCCTTCGTAACACCCTCCGTTGCAGTCTTAAATGGATGGAGGAACGCATTAAACTGCTTGTCTCCACATAACCCACCTGCACATGCATAACTAAATCCATCAAACTCGAATTTTGCTTGCTCTAAGAGCTTGTCTGCCGAAAGCTCACTGGTGATATCCCCCTTAGTTTTTTGTCGGTCTTTTGACTGTGAGTATAGGAACATCGGAGTCGGAGGTAGGTCAGATGACGTCGGCTCTGATCCAACAGATAGCGACATGCTTCCATACGGTCCATTGAATTCATCGTATGAAATGCCCAATTCAGGGATCTTATAACCACCTAATTGCGCGCCGTCTCTGTCATAAAATAACGAATCCGATAATCCAGGCTGACCCTGTTTTTGCCACAAGCGTTGAGTGAATCCATATGAAATATCTTGTGCATTTGCTTTTTCTAATTTCACGGTTTGTAGTGTCTGTATGCACTGATTATTTTTTAACATGTCTACTGAAACTGTCCAACTCATATCATGACCATCTCCCTCTGGCGAATCGGTACACAACGTACTATCTAGTTCAAATGCCTTCCCATCCTCCTCCCCGCCAAACCGAATCATTACGGCACCAGCCTGTGAGTCTGAATCGCCTTCCTCACCAAGAATGTTGCAGGGTTGTGATGTTTCATCATCCCAATATGACGAAATTTCATCGTACCATCCATTACTTGTTGCGAAGTGCCCCTTGCCTGCTGTATACGGATTTCCAGATCCTTTCGAAAGCCAGTGCCCCATATTTGCACCATTCTTTGCAATCTGATCGTTTACATATACCATTAACCAGCGCTCCTCCCCGCCAACACCATGATCATTCACGTCACGGAACGTCACAACACCCACATTTCCATTTCCATCCCCTGGAGGATACACCTTCAGATCCGTACCCTGATCCAGACCCAGATCCAATGAGTTGAAATAATTATTACAGAAATTCAGAAAATGATCAGATTCACTAGAATAACACCTGACCACATTGTCATTTCCGATTAAATACTCTGAACCAGGTACAGGAATCCCACTATTTTCTGTTGGGTCTGACTGTAATACAGTGACATATAAACCATCAAGTTGTCTCCTAAATGCATCATTGCCAGTCAGTAAATTCTTATCTGATGTATTCAAGAAATGTTCCTCTGTCATGTTTACATGTATGTCATTTAGATTTGACCTGTACGTAAATGCACTATCAAGCGCACCATCTCCGTCAAAATCAAAAGTACCATTTTTTGTTGGAGTCAGGGTCCCTTCAGATTCAGCACACCAAAACCGACCGTAATCCCCCGGCGGTTGATATGCAGCTGTTTGGAATTGGTTGTAGATGTCGAGTCCACCAGATGCGAGATCTATCGGATACCAAGACGCACATGCATGACTTGATTTCTCATCAACAATCTTGAATCGACCATCAGTTTCTATACAATACCCCTGCCAGCCTCTGTAATTTTGAATTTGCACATCTGCGGCCTGACACAGACCATCTACCTTTAGTGGCAAGCTTGGGTCGTCTGGCGCCGTCTCTCCCGTTGCTGCATCAGTAATCATCTTCTGTGTGTTCCTATCATCGCTACAATACTCACCAGTATTACCAGAACACGCAACGCCAGTTTTACTCTTTCCATCTATCGTTGTCGCTGAACCATAGAAACCACCCTGACAAATACCCTCGACATGAGCTTCCCCAATATCAAAGTACAATGTCTTTGTTTTGTTAGCGTATGTTTTCTTTGTGTAGCTACATGCACAGCTATTTCCGTCTGCACAGATATTTGCTGAAGTATACTCTTGTTTTTTAAATGAGACAGGATCAGTGGATTGTTCGTAATCCACTACACTGTTTGAAAACGGTGACGTTTCTTCTGGGTATCCGCGACATGATGATAGCGCAGCTCCGCCGTTTCCAAAATCTTCACCCGTGAGCGAAGCAATACAACTTCCCTCCGAACACTTCCAGCTATCCGTAGAGAACCCACAATCATCCCAGTGATTCTTTCCTTGGCAGCCATCACCACCTTGCTCTAATAACCATGAATCTGAGAATGCCGCTGCCATCATCGTATCATCCTTGTCTTTGTTTGTTACGACACGATAGTGGTATGGCGCTCGCATACCACCAGCCCAGAGCCCTGATATCTCGCGATCTGTAAATTCAACACCACGCGATGAATATGCGGCGTCGTTGAGGACTTTTCCATAGTCCTGATCATCTTCTGGATTTACCCAACGTGCACACTGTACGACGCCTGATTTTTTCTTTTCAACGGATTCACACAA
>CAZHXK010000015.1:0-21587 GCA_964536565.1 uncultured Gammaproteobacteria bacterium | reverse complement strand
TGTGCTTGTGAACGATTCCCGTGAATCTCTGTAGCAGTATGACCCATCGCACGAATATTTCGTGCAATACGCTTAGCACCATGCTTCGTTCGTGAAAATACGAGTACGGTATTCTCCTTATACTCACTCAATAACTTTTCAAGTAATTGTGTTTTGTTTTTTTTTCGAACAACGAAAATTTCTTGTTCAACATTCTTAGCTGCTGTTCCCTGTGGTGCAATCTCAATGCGCAAAGGAATTTGCATAAACTCAGCTGCCAAAGATGAAATTGCTTTAGGCATCGTAGCTGAGAACAACATCACTTGTCGCTCCTCTGGTACAAGCTTCAAGATACGCTTAATCTGTGGCAAGAAACCAACATCAAGCATACGATCAGCCTCATCCAACGTAACAATTGAAACATTCTTACATGAGTACAATCCCTGATCAATCAAATCAACCAAACGTCCTGGAGTAGCAATCACAACATGAGGTTTCTTCTTCAAGGCCTTCACTTGGCCGTGCTGAGAAATACCACCGATCAACACAGCAGTACGCACACCCAATTCTTTACCAATCATCTCAAAATTCTTCTCAACCTGTAATGCAAGCTCACGAGTTGGAAGAATAATCAATCCATGCCCTTTCTGCTGTGCAATACGTTGAATCATCGGAATACCAAACGCGAGTGTTTTACCTGTTCCTGTTTGAGCAATACCGATAACATCTTTACCTTCAATCGCACCAGGAATAATTTGATGCTGAATGGGTGTTGGGATAGTGAAGCCTTTCTTTCGCAAAATAGCCAACATCTTCTCAGCAATCGGCAAATCGCTGAAAGTTCCCGTATCTACCTTTTTTTCATCGTTATGTTTTGTCATAAATTATGTAGCCAACAAAAAAATCGGCTTTCTGTTATGTGACCTGATTTCATCAACGTCACACACCAGCATTACGCCGACTGACAAAATGATTCAAGTCCATTGAGGAGTGCTGTATCGCATCTGCCTCATGAATAATATACGGCTATATTAGCAAAAATCCCTAACTTTGTCAACCCCCGCAACAAAAAAGAGATCGAATATTGTTCCATCCGAATGGGAAAATAGTTAAGTTTTGCTGAGAAAAAAATCACATTATCGAACAACAAACGCTTGACATACATTCATATAAAAGGTATAAACCTGAGCACATACAAGCCACGATAAAGAAATCACATGAAAAATTTCAAATCAAGCGGAACGAAGGCCCGAAAGAGCGCCATTCGACGCGAAAAGAAAGGAAGAAAGAACGCACAAGAGCGCGGCCGAAGACCAAGCGATCGTGGTTCACGAGGAGAAACTCGTGCAGTCAACTTTCAACGCGACAAGAACGAACGTAGAGAGCGAGACAACAACCCGAACTACGGCAATGAACGAAGAAGCTCAAAACCTTCGATGCACAAAGCAGTCTGTCAGAAATGTAGACAAGATTGCCAAGTACCATTCCGACCAAACGGAAAAAAACCTATTCTATGCAGCACGTGTTTTGGAAAAAAAGAAAGTATGTCTAAACCAAAACGAGAAAGCCGTCCAGCACCAACAGCAACATGCGACAACTCTGAAGTACTCAGACAACTCAACATGCTGCACACAAAACTAGACGAGCTCCTCAACAACTTCGCTGAAATCGACGCTGAAATAATGGAAGAGGGAGACTTCGATGAAGAAGAATTTTCAGAGAAATCACCAGAAGACGTACCAGAAGATATCCTAGAATACGGCAGAGAAAAAACAGAATAAACAAAGTTTCAAAAAACGAGCACCTTATGCTCGTTTTTTGATACCCCTACCGACCCTCTATTTGCATATCCAAATCCAATGCTAAGTCATCAAATCTCGATCGCAGTAATTTTTTTGAGTCCTCAATTCCCTTTTTATACAAATCCTGACCTATTCCTTCCATAAAAAAATCGAGGAGTTCCTCTGCTGCTATCACCCCAATATCCTCATCTCTATTCTCAGCAAACCACACAACAATATTATTCAAGTATGCCTGCCTCTTTTCCTTAGGCAGTGGATCCCAAGCCAATTTTCTCTTATTCATACACAATTTCTTACAACCCATAACTCAAAATACTCATAGAGCTTAGCACATCAACCCCATTGACAAAACACCGAAACATGCTAGAATACCCGCATGAAATCGAAGAAGAAATCAGTTGCAATCATCGGAGGTGGCGCTGCGGGCATGATGGCCGTAGCTGCTCTTATCGAATCTGGAGAAGATTGCGATATTCTTCTATTTGACGCAAACAATAAACTCGGCGTGAAAGTCCTGATTGCCGGTGGAGGCCGATGCAACATCACAACAGGACTACGAGACCCACACCTTCTTAAAAAACAATACACACGCGGTGCCAATTTTCTAAAAGCATCACTTTCAAAACTCACACCAGAAGGAACATACAATTGGTTTGAAAAATACGGTGTACCAATCAAAATCGAAGATGATCTCCGCGTCTTCCCTGTCTCAAATGACGGAAAAGACATCGTTGGCGTTTTTGAACACATGTTCGCAATACACGGAGTACGCATTCACTACCGATCACGTGTAACCGACATCGTCAAACACGATCAGCAATTTATCATCAAGACAAAAAAAGAAAAAACAACAGTCGACTACGTTGTTATTGCCACCGGCGGAAATGCATACCGCAAAACAGGCTCAACTGGAGACGGATACCATTTCGCAGAATCACTCGGACACACAGTTACAAAGCTTGGTCCCTCATTGAACAGTTTCTTCACAAAAGAAAAGTGGCCGAAACAAATTTCAGGAATCGCACTTACCAACGCCAAAATCACATCCGGCAAAATAAAATCAACCGGACCATTCCTCTTCACACACTTCGGTATTTCTGGTCCAGTAACATTCGCATTCTCGTCTCACATTACATTTGATCCTGTCTCAGACACTGAACCATGCAATGTATTGTTACACCCAAACGCATCCATCACACCAGAACAATGGAGAACCATACTCACCACAAATATTAGCACTCGTGGAAAAAAACACATCAAATCAATTCTGAATGAACATCTCCCCCATCGCCTCACTGAATCTATTCTCAAACAATGCAAAATAGATACAGACACTCGACTAGCAGACATCCCAAAACTAGACCGAAAGAAACTACTGAACAAACTAGAACACGGACTACCACTCACTCTCACACAACGACGTCCTGGAGACGAGTTCGTAACAGCCGGCGGAGTAAACACAGATGAAATCAATCCTCAGACCATGGAGTCACTCATCACCGCTCGCCTATTCTTTGCAGGAGAAGTCATGAACATCGATGGTGTTACAGGAGGATTCAACTTACAATCCTCATGGGCAACGGGCCAACTAGCTGGTAAATCCATAGCAAAACAACTGAAATAACGTATCAAAAAATGTTGCCTACAAAGCAACATTTTTTGATACCTAAACTTAGGATAATCTAACCAATTAGACATAAATAAGTCCTAACAGCATTGACAAAACCGCTTTTTTATGCTATAGTTCATAGGAACTGTTTGTTAAACAAATGATTCACACATGTCATTTATTTTGTAATGACATCTCTAGATTGTGCACAATTCACATAATGAATATGTGCATGTAGATACGACAGAATTATGTTGAGATCTACAGCGAGTGAGCGAGTGAAACCCGAACGCAAATCTAACGGCCTCGGCCGTGCAACGCCGGAAACGGCAAAGCGAGAACGAACATGCAGGTATCTTTGAACAGAAGAAATAATTCCGGTAGCGCAAAAGCTGTCTGGTTCGGAAACGAGTACTTCAATATTCACCCCGATCACTGGTTCTACGCCAACATCGGCGCGTGGGACATCTCCCACGAATGGCGATGGACAAGCCTTCTGCTTGGCATGCGAGACGCAGGTCACACCGCTATCATTAACGACCGACGGATGGGATACAAAGTGCTGAATCCAGAACGCGTCAATCTCGACGTCTGGCTTCTCGGCTACATCCTCGGACAAGGATGGTCAGCCTCAAACGCACTCGCAAAGGCAGCTGCCTTTGGAGCGCGCTTCAGCGCTCGCTTCGACACCGATGGCTTCTACGACCCATACGCATCACAAGATGCGTGGAGCTACAACGCACGTCAGTACTATGACCGCGTCATGCGCGGACAAAGAATGACCGATGCGTCTGGCGTCCTCCCCATCTTCATGCCTTAAACCTAGCAGCCGGCCCCACATGGGCCGGCTTTTCAATACAAACGTTATCCAAACGTAAATGCGAATGCTCGTAATCCAGGCTGCACATCCAACCTAAACTCATGAGTCTCAACTTCTTCATTTTCAATAATTCGATATAACTGCTCTTCCTCTACACGCAACAAACCATCCTCTACATGCTCCCCGGCACCAGACCCAACAGCTTCTCCATCCTGATACGCCCACGCATCAACACCATCCTGAGCACTCATCACAAGAAACACTTTCTGAGCAGTATAGTTATATAAAATATATGCATCTTCACTGACGGCTTCTGCATACTCCGGCTGAACATCCCAGACACCAACAAGATACACGCTATTCTTTTGCTGCTCCACTGGCTCAGCAAATTCAATCATTGTTCCTTCCTGCGAAACTGCATGTCCTAAAAATTGAGCCCTCAAGCTCCCAAAATATGTCTCTGGACTTCGTAAACGTGATGGAGCTACAACTTCAGCATCCACATCCTGCATCTCCTTCGTTAATGCAACATTCGATGACAACACACGCTTACGCTCCTCCAACAACTCTTGAATCTTCAATTCTGTCTCGTCATAGCCACCCTCACCGATATGGTCGTACGCAATGTTTCCATTAATATCAATCAAGAACTTCCGTGGCCAAAATCGATTCTCATATGCATTCCACGTTCCATAATCATTATCCAACACAATCGGAAATTTCAAACCAAAACGCTCTGCGGCGTCACGAACATTCTCAATCTTTTTCTCAAACCCAAACTCTGGTGTGTGAATCCCCACCACAGCCAAACCCTCATCTTCGTATGCCTCATGCCATGCATTAATGTATGGAAACGTACGCTGACAATTAATGCAGCTATATGTCATGATATCTAACAAAATAACCTTCTTACCCACAAGATCCTGCAACAGAAATGGATCAGAATTTACAAAACCACTTGGATCAACAATTTCCTTATACGGCCGCTGATTAACGAGATCAGAATCTACTTCACCAGTACCACAACCCACACCCAACAACACTAATCCAAAAAAAATAAAGGTGAATCGACTAAAGAATTTTATACATCTCATACTATTCACGAATTTTCCAACCAATATGAAAAAGATGATGTGTTAACCAACCCAACCCCATGACTAGCCCAGCAATAACCAACGCTCCTGTCACCAGACTCGCCTCCTGCACTCCCGTCATTGAGTATCGAAATCCATCAACAAAGTAGAAGAAAGGATTTGCCTTTACAATCTGCTGCATCGCAGGTGGCAACATCGTCACAGAGTTAAACATGCCTCCCAAGAACGTTAGTGGAGTAATCACAAACGTTCCCACAATCGAAAGTTGTTCAAAATTATCCGACCACAACCCAATAATCAAACCAAGAAAGCTAAACAGCAATGCGATCGAAACTGCATACAATAAAAATAAAAACGGATGATCAATACCAGCCACGCCGAACAAAATCGCTATAGCGTATACACCAACCCCAACCATCACACCCCGAGCTACTCCCGCAATAACATGAGACAAAATGATCTCAAGCATTGAAAGCGGCGATACCAACAACTCTTCGATATAACGAACGAACCGCCCAAAATACAACGAAGAAGAGGTCTGCATAAATGAAGACGTAATCACATTCAGCATAATGATGCCCGGAATCACAAACTCGATGTATGAAATACCTGCAATCGTATCAATACGAGAACCCACAACAAATCCAAAAATAAAAATGTATAAAAAAGCATTAATCCACGGAGACACAAGCGTCTGAATCGACACACGCAAAAAACGAGATATCTCCCGCTGTGTATTTGTTTGAAGCCCTATCCAATTCATACCTTTTTCTTTTGAGTAATCGCCAAGTATTTGTCTTCCAACTTACCACCATCTCTTGTATGAACATCCATGTTTTCGATTGAAACAATATGACCCTCATTTATAATAGCCACACGCTTACACAAAGCTTCAACCTCTTCCAAATAATGAGATGTAAACAAAATTGATTTTCCCTGCTCATTAATCTTCTTCAAGTACTGCCAGATCTCGCGACGCAACTCAACATCAACTCCAGCCGTCGGCTCATCCAAAATAAGCAGTTTCGGATCATGCACCATCGCTCGTGCCAAAATAACTCGTCGCTTTAAACCACCTGACAACTGCATGAATTTCTTCTCTTCATGTTGTTTTAAATCTAGCAGCGCAAACAGTTCATCAACGCGATCGCCAATTTCAGATTTCCTCATCCCAAAATATCCAGCTGACCAACCCACAATCTGACGAGGCTTCGCAAAAATATCAACATTAAACTCTTGTGGCGATAAACCGACCATTGCACGTGCCTTTCTATAATCCTTTACCACATCAACACCAAAAACTTCTATCGTTCCGGACGTAGGCTGTGAAATACCCGTTATACATTTGATAGTCGTTGTCTTCCCCGCTCCATTGGGCCCCAAAAATCCAAAAAACGCCCCTTCAGGAATTTCAAAATTAATAGCATGGACTACATCAGTCGTATCATACCGCTTCGTAAAATTGTGAACTTTCAATGCATTCATGCGATCCACTGTACCAAGTAATACACCTCATAGCAAAACATAATCTGTCCACATGACTATGCTACATAAGTAGGTTATGCTTTTCTTTTGCTCTTAACCCCTATGCGTATGCCGAAAGTGAAAGCAGAGTACATATGGCTAGATGGACACGAGCCAACAGCACTAAGATCCAAGACTAAAATTTTGGACACCGAAGTACACGCACTATCTGATCTACCAGAATGGGGATTCGACGGATCGAGTACTCAACAAGCCGTCGGAAACAGCAGTGACTGCATCCTCAAACCAGTTAGATGTGTACCAGATCCCACGCGTGGGAAACCGCATGTACTCGTCATGTGCGAAGTTCTGGACGCACACGGAATGGCACATACATCGAACAACAGAGCGCAACTAAAAAAACTCGCACACAGCACAGCAGATCAAGAACCCTGGTTTGGAATAGAGCAGGAATATACACTCTTCAACGGAAATGCGACTCCCTATGGTTGGCCAGCATCCGGCTACCCTGCTCCACAAGGCCCGTACTACTGTGGAGTAGGCGCTAATCGCGTATATGGAAGAAAGCTCGTCGAAACGCACTTACAAGCATGCATAGAAGCAGGACTCACCATCTCTGGTATCAACGCAGAGGTCATGCCAGGACAATGGGAATTTCAAGTAGGCCCAGTTGGACCCTTAGAAGTTTCAGATGAAATATGGCTTGCGAGATGGATACTCGACCGCATCGGCGAAGACTTTGGTATCTCTGTTTCGTATGAACCCAAGCCAGTTAAAGGAGATTGGAATGGTGCAGGAGCACACACAAACTTTTCAACCAAAGCCATGCTATCTGAAGGAGGCATGCACGCAATTGAGGCAGCAATCGCTAAACTCAAAACAGCACACGACCATCACATGACCGCATACGGAAGCGGAAATGCAGAAAGGCTCACCGGACAACACGAAACAGCTCATATCAGCGAATTCAGATCAGGAGTGAGCGACAGAGGGGCATCAATCCGCATTCCACTCGAAACCGCCAGAAACAAAGCAGGCTACTTCGAAGACCGCAGACCAGCTGCAAACATAGACCCGTATCTCGTTTGTACAAAACTTCTAGAAACTGTGTGCAAGCAATAGAAAATAAAAATCGCCAGATGTGGCGATTTTTTGTTTACGTATAACCATTGACAACACGAAGAAAATAATGTATAGTACACACATCTTGTATCACAGAAGGAGAAACAATGGGTCACAAAAGAGACATCTCGAAATCATCGCGCCAAATCGGCGAACCCAAAATCAGCACGCACTCAGGAACCAACTGTACTGTCACCACGACGGTTCGCATGGTTGAGCAGACGGAAACGATCACACAGCATCTCTGCCCGATCTGCCAGCAGGTTCGCTGCGACAACGCTGGCGGCGGCTGCTACAACCCCAATTAGCAAAACTGCGACAACAGGTCGCAGTTTTTTAAAACTTCATTTCTACACACCTCACCCAAATCTCAAACGTACTGACTACCCTTTCCCCTCATTAAATAATGCTATCGCTGCCTCAAATGTTTCAACCGCACCGCCCCTTAAGAAACCACCAATCCCCGTCAAACCGTATTCAACAGTCGTACTCTTTCCGCCGAGCTCATTATCAGAAACAAAAATGAATGCCGTTACTGTTGGTGAACTGCGATTCGTTTCACCAGGAACATCCCAAAACTTAACAGAATACGCTGAAATAACCCCATCATCACGCCCATCCTGAATGTTATCATTTCAATGAATCTCAGCACCTCCCAACCCAAGCTCTTCTGCTTTATTCATGACAACTTCTACTTGTTCATCCATCTCTTCTTTGGCTTCTTTTTCTGCAGTGTTAAAATCCCACCCTTCTGATTCTTGTGATGCTGGTGTCTCGAATGCCATAATTCATCTTTACTAAATATAAGACAATCATACCATACCTAAGAATTGCAGCGAAATACTCGCCGGTTTTTTAATTCAAACGATCATTCATGATACAATACCCATATGAAAAACCACATCAAGAAACTTGTACGATACGAAAAAATTAAACGCACCATCCAGCAGAACGAAAAACTGCTCATGCCCGGCATGCTTCTTTGTGGTGTCGCTGTCGATTTTTTAACTTTCAAAAACATCGAAATCAAAACCGCATTCCTCATACTGGCAGTTCACTACGTCATCCTCGGCTGCGCCATCATACTTTCCCACATTCAAACAAAAAAGCGTTTTCTTCAATATTTCACACTCATCTCCCCCCTCGCCATTCAATTCTCTCTCGGTGCATTACTATCAGCATCGCTCATTTTCTATTGGTACAGCGGAACGCTCTCCGCCAGCTGGCCTGTCCTGGGCCTCATCGCCGTACTCATGCTTTCAAACGAAGTATTCAGAAAAAACTTTAGAAAACCAACCGTCCAAATCGGCTCCTATTACTTTGTTACATTCTCAATTCTGACACTCGTACTCCCCTTCCTATTCAACACCATCAGTGTCTGGCTGTTCATAGCCGCAGGAATCATCAGTCTTTTCATCATCTACACATACATCACATTCTTGTCCAAACATATCACATCTTTCAAAACCAACAGAAAAAAATCTCAGCGATTCGTCGTTGGTATCTTTATCGTCATGAACGCACTCTATATATTCAACATCATCCCCCCTATTCCACTCTCACTTAAAGAAGCAGGGATATACCACAGTGTTACTCGCACACAAAATGGATACACACTTGCACAAGAACACGAAACCTTTCTTGATCGAATCATCCCGGGCCAAACCATTCACATAACTCAGGGCGAAACCATTTACGCATTCACTTCGATATTTGCTCCAACAAAACTCAATACGCAAATCTATCACCAATGGGAGTTCAAGCAGGACGGAAAGTGGATCGAAAAAAGCCGACCAAGCTACCGCATTTCAGGTGGTCGTGAAAACGGATACAGAGGATTCACACGAACATCCAACCTCATCCCAGGAAAATGGCGCGTGACGATCGAAACAAAAAACGGTCAAGCTCTAGGCAGAATTAAATTTAAGGTTGAAACGCAACCACACAAAGCAGAAACCATTACCACGACACGATAGATGTGGGGTTGACAAAATCCATATTTTGTGGCAGTATGACACCAGTTTAACAACCACAGGAAGAAGCCATTGAATCAAAATAGCCTAGAATGTTCATTCGACTTCGCCAGCGATGGTGAACTTATCGTCCTATATCCAGAAGGAATACAGGATCACACCGGTATTTATCCAACTGAAAGTGATCGTCTAGCGGCGACTGCATTTGCCGAAACAACAACCGGCAAATCTCTTCTCATGCGCCAGCGAAAAATGCTGATGTATGATGACAGAACCGGACTGCTCAACGAAAGAGCTGGACGACAATACATCGAAAAAGAACTCGAGCGGATCAACGACATTGAATTCACCGGATCAATCAGCGTCATCTTCATTGACCTCGATCACTTCGGAGCAGTAAACAAGGAACACAGTCACGCTGTCGGCGATCTCGTTCTACAGTGGTTTTCACAGCTTCTCAAGAAGCGTACACGCGGATCCGATATCGTTATTCGATGGGGTGGCGAAGAGTTCGTCATCTTCTGCACACAAGGCACTGTACCTGTATCACGCATTCATGCCGCCGAGACACGTGACAGAGATGATAATCTCAACACACTCGCGGATCACGGCATGCACATTGCGAATCGCATCAAGAGAGCGCTTGAGGCAGCCCCAGCTAGTGTTGCAGGAGCAGTCATCAATCAACGCGCCACCTTCGGTGTAGCGACCATGCTTGTCACACCGCAAGACGATGTCGAAGGAGCATACCAAAAACTATTCACACAAGCCGAACGACTCGTTGGGAAAGCCAAACTGACAGACACACGAGGTGAAATTCACGTCGCGGAGACATCAATCATGTCGTAACATCCATCGCTCATGCGATGGTTTTTTATTTGTACGTATTGACAAAAACACCCACTTCTGTAAAAATGTCGCCAGTTACAGAAACGAACAAAGTACATTTCACGCATAAAGGAAACCACCATGCGCTTTCTTGCATCACCGCACTGGCACCTACAGCCAACCACTGGACTTTCAATCACGGTTCGCCCTATGACACAACACGAAGCAATTACATGGCTACAATCACACGATTTCGTAAACCTCTGTCATCCCTTCTGGGATAGTGTCATAAATGCCTTCTCCACAGTGCTCGACATTAACCTCTCCGTTCCAACATCACGAGACCAATTGAGCGAACTTCTCGCAGGTGTAGAGATGCGTTCCGAGGGAACAGAATTCCTCATGCTCGGTGTACTTAATTGCCCAGAAGAAGACAAGCCTTGGACGAATCAGGAAATGAAAGACGCGCACTTCCAATACGCACTCCTCACCTACGTACTCGATCCAAAAACAGCACACTAATTCATCCGTCCATGTGGCGGATTTTTTAAATTTTGATATAAAAAAACCGGAAGGATATACCTTCCGGAGTTGAATCAGTGATTCAACACTATACTACCAGTAGAACACGTCGAATGGGTCGTAGTACAGCAATTGAAAAAACGGCCCGTAAGCCGCTATTCGTGAACCCTACACTCTAACTGTGACCCATATACCCCCAACCATCGGTCACCTCAACCACGTGATACGAAGAAATCCATTCCTCAGCATCATCATCATAATCATCGTCTCCGCAGCTCATCGTGAACCGCTTACCATCCTTCACACCCGCATAAAACGAGTGACTGGCGTTCCTGCCCATCTGGTAAAAGCTAATGCCTTCTTCGACAATCGGCTCCATCATAGAACCGTCGCAAAACCACAGATGCCAACCCAGCACCTCAGCAAGATCCTCACAACCATCCGAAAGCGCTACAGCATACTGCATTCGCGCATCAGCGGTCTCCAAGTCCTCATCCCGCATCGTGCGAACACGTGAGACTACAGCCGGATCAGTGACCCGCACGCCCTCACGACTCAGCCAAACACGACCCTCAACATCGAGGACGTACCGAGTGTACTCATGCAACCTTCCTCCCTCAACAGGAATCGCATACATCAACCCGCTAAACTTCTGACCCGACATCGAGCCAATGCGGTTGATCGAACGGCCAGCCAAAACCTTCACACCATCAATCGTAGACATAATCACCTCTAAAAACATATAAATTGTGAAAGACCGGAACACCCGAACTCCCCCGAATCAAAACTGAAGGATTAGAATACCACATATCTCCATACCTGTCAATAGTTGCATGACAAAAAACTAAGTATTGATACAATAGATACGAATATCCCTTTATTTAAAGCCTATTACAGCACTCAAAGTGTTGATAGAAACCGACAACAAGCACACTATCTAGCCCATCACATGACACACTCGAGAAATTTAGATATCCTAGAAACAATATATAATCCACCACACATGAAAAAAACAACCTGCAAACAACTCCGCGGTGCATGCGACAAAGAAATAATCGGAGAAACCCCCGAAGAAATGGGAGAAGACTCCAAGAACCACGTCATGGAGATGGTTAAAACAGGAGACCAGGATCATCAAGCAGCAATAGAGAATATGATGAAATTGAGCAAAGAAGAACAGCACACCTGGTATGAGGAATTCAAAAAAGGATTCGATACACTACCGAACGCATAGCGCATTAAAAAACACACGACATCCCGATGAGAATCTAAAAAACTCCATACGGAGGTTTTTTTAACTCAAAGCGTTTCAAAATATTACCAACGAATCGCTTCCTTCAAAGTAGAACTACCTACAATATACAGAGAATTCATCGCACGAGTCAAAGCAACATACAACAAATCCTTATTGATTTGCATCTTTTCTTTTATATACGACTCAGGTTCCCCCTCGTGTTCAACAACAAACATATCCTCACTCACACCAACAACACACACAACCTCAAACTCAACACCTTGCGCCTCATCAATACTCATCACATGGACATGATCACCAATATCATCCAGCACCGCAAACGCACGTAAGTATGCCTTATCCTTCGATAGCACTCCAATATTTCCTTCACACGTCTCAGCAATACTTCGTACATATGCAATCTCCTCCTCTTTCGTATCAACAACCGTTTCAATCACAGGAGTACCTTCACGCAACATTTTTTCAATTACAATGTCGTACCCTATCGATGAAATATATTCCAAAATCAATCGCGTATTCCTAAACACCTTATGCAAAGATACAAGACGATCGTCAGGAATCACTTCCCCAACCTGCTGCCAATCTCGAATCGTTCCAAACTGTGTCTGCTGCGCCATATCGCCTACATACATCAATGCACTGTTCTTTTTTTCTAACACCTCCTTAACCAAAGAAATCTGCTCGGGAAGATAGTTCTGAAACTCATCCAGAATAGCAAGAGAATACTGTACAGGAAACCTTCCTATCTTCTTAACTGACTCCTGATTTTTTAAAACTTTGTAATAATCCTGCATCATCGTCAATCCATCAAACCTGTCACAATGCAACATGAGCAATATTGTTACATCAAATCTATCCAAAACTCTCTGCTGCTTCTGCTCTTCAAACATGTCCATCTCATGCGCAGAAAAATTCTCATACACTAACGCAAGCGCCTTGTACGGATCCGATTTATAAACTACGCCATCAATGTTTCGCATCGCCTCTCTCTTTCTAAACTCATACACATCTCGCTCTATCTCAGAATCCCCTATTCGATACTCATATTCATAACCTTCCAACTCAAGAACCTCCATCGCCCAACCCGCAAACGTCACAACAGAAACACCATTAATCCCAAGCTGAGGCAATAATCCAGAAAAATAAGTACGACTTCCCTCGTCCTGCACAAACACAACGACAGTAGAGGGCGAAAACTGATCTGACACATCTGGTGATTGTGTGAGATACGCAACGCGATGCAACGCAAGTGTCGTTTTTCCTGAACCAGCCGGACCAGAAATGACAAGCGCACCAACATGACTCGCACGAATAACTGCATCCTGAGCCTTCTCCATTTGCGCAACAATTTCCGGCAACACGAAACCAGTTTTCTGATTAGAGAAGTATTCTTGATACACCAACTCACGTTCCTGCGCCGTAGATTCTGTTGCAAAGAAAACAATCTTTCCCTTCACAATCATGTATTGGTCCTTCTGAATCAACATTCCCGTACGCGCTTCTCCAGATGGACGCGTATACGAAACCTTCCCAGGACTTTCAAAACGTATGGATGAAGCAGGTGTAATCCAGGAATAAATACGCTCATCAGTAAACGAAAATTTAGCAAAATGTAACTCCTCCTGCTCACCTCCATCAAATTCGACCACACACCTCACAAAATATGGAGACAACTCCAATTCCTCCAACTGACCAACACGACTCAACCCATATGCGAGCAAGCGCTGCTGCACTAACTTATTATCATCATTAATCGCATGAAGATTCTTTTCAATATGATCATTCTTTGAGATAACCCTACCGACTTCCGCCTTAATACAGCCAGCAATGTCTGCTAACCTCACCTTTTCCTTCTCAAAAAGTAAATCCTTATCTGTACTATTCATAATAATCTCAGCCACCAGTATACAAAATGACATAAACAAAAACAAGATCATGTGTAATAAAAAAGACCAATTTCTCGGTCATTCGCTTCATACAACGCTACTACGGAGACCAACACGAGCTACACTCAGCAAAAGACAAATTCACAAACAAAAAACTCAAGCGATAAAGCTTGAGTCATGTGAATACATCACCTTCATCACTATTTCTTCTCAATCTTCATCCGTAACTTATATGAGACGATCAGTAATACCAAAACCGCCAATGCTCAGAAGACTCATCAAAAAACAACACAGTTCTAACGTCACACTCTCCTATATCAAAAAAGCACCAATTACAGGTGCTTGTCTGAGTTCTCCGCATGTTGAACGCGTTCAGAACTGTTGATTGAAGTATATTTTACAATCTACACGATCCCAAACTGCTTCAATTTCTCAATCTGCACATCACTAACGCGCACACTCCCCAAGGTTTGATCATGCGATACAAAAACTAACTCATTGCCCTCAATCTCCAACTTAGACGCACTCTCATCTTCGTAATCATTTTCAACAACAAGATTCACAGCACTCATATCCATATCTCCCTCAAATTTTTCAAGCACCTCTGGCTTGAGCGTAACGACATTTACTAAGAGCTGAAGATTGTCCTGTATGGATCGAAACCCAGAATCTTGATCGCGCACCAACCTACCAGCTATCCGCGTTCGAACATCTCGAGAAACAAAAACACGAAAATCTGGCGACTGACCCACCACCTCATCATCAATAGTCTGAAGACCTTCAACAATCAAAACAGGGTGGGACTCATAGCCCTCAAAACGCTCGCCGCCTTGCAAAGCTTGTATTGCAGCATGCAGCGCATCAAGACCAAGCTCCTTCTTTGTGGCATCCGTTTCATCATTATAAAAATGATCAGATTGAATAACTATGGATTTAACTCCAACTGCACGCAATTCCTCATGCAAAGCACGAGAAAATTCCGATTTTCCCGAACCAGATTTTCCAGCAACCGATAGAAGTACTCAAGAACGTTCTTGCAACAACTTCTCAACTTTTTGCTTTACACTAGAGACACCCTCATCAAAACCATGAACCCGCTCCATTTTCTCAACATTTGAAGTAGCCTTTTCATACGCAATAGCACTCTTTACCGACTTCTGCTCAGAGGGTTGTTCACTCAACCCTTCAGGGGTCTGAGGCTGCTCGATGGACGAGCCCGCCGAGTTAATCTTTTCTTTCATAGATCTCACTATATCAAACATAATTCAAAAAGAAAAAGCATCTGCATAAAACAGATACTTTGTCTACTCCCCACATTTCCGTTTTTCCGAACTTTTTTGGTTTACGCAGTCCATTACAAAAATGTTCATCCACAAAAATATTCAGCGCACCCACAAAAACAACTTTAATAGCGAAGCATTATTATAACAATTTATCCCCCAAACACAGTTCGCACAATATTATACAAATTTAAAACAAAACCAACACTAAAAACCACACGTCCAACAACATCCCATCTTAAATCACGATTTCTTCCTTCACGAAATCTGCCAACCATATGAGCTCCAAGAAAAATCGACCCAATCGCCACAGGAACCAACCACTCAAAATCTGAAACGGCCGCATACAAAACCAACCCGATACTCACAAACGCAACCACATACAACCATTCCGGCAACACCTGCAACAAATTCGAAACATGCTTCTTGCCCAACAACCGACTCATCACATACAACCTCAAAAAAAACGCACTAAACACACATGCGCCAAGCAACCATATCAACCACAGCGGCTGCACAATACTCGACAACACAAACAAGATCGGCAACCACACCACTTTCACCACAATCACCCGCCGCAACCACGTCTTCCTGTATTCCCGAACCCTCCCATTACTCGGCACCCACCACGACATATACCAATTCGGAAACAACTCAACCAGCGGGGAAAAAAGTGATAATAACAAAATCATATGCTTACATCATCGGAAATGACATCGCCAACGAAAGCAAAATCCATCCCGCCATAAACAACGGCTCACCCACTGAATACACAATCGGATTCGGATTAACCTTTTTATGAACCATCCAATAATCCCCTTTTTTTCGATCCTTAAACACATTCATTTGTCCCATGATCGCACACAACGCACCAGCAAACACAAGATAGCGCACCAATCCCCCACTCCATCCAATATTTATCGCAAGCAACACAAACAACAATACAAATACCATGGAAAACTTCTTCTTCAATTGCATGTTTCCTTTATACAGCGCCGTCTGAATAAACCCGCCAGCAACAATCGCCTGCAACATCGCATTACCCAGCAACAACCATCGTCGCATATCCGGCTCAATAACCGCATTATCAATCGCCAAAAAACTCGCGCCAGCAAACAACGTCCACATCACCAAAAACGGAATCGGCCCCTCAAAAAAACGTCCAAAATGCGCACCACTCGTTCCCAAACCAACATACTTTCCGCCCTCATCCCACGCATAATCAAGCATCATCACAATCGGCACCATCCCACACCCTGCAAAAAACGCCAACGCTGTTCGCACATTAAAATAAATCGGCAAGCCCGCACCAACATGAGCCACCGCACTCGTACTCGCCATCCCAACCCAAAACAAAAACCATCCAAACACAAACAGCGGTCCACCCATATTATATACAATTGGATTCTGATTCGGCTCACCTTTCTGCTCCCAACTATCCCCCATCTTCCGATACTTCCATAACAATTTCATAGAAACCACAATACTCGCCGCACCAAAACCACCCAACACATACGCCGTCGCACCAATATTTCCACCTAATCCAGACACAATCGTCAAACCAACCCACGACATCACAAACATCATACTCAACTTCATCTTCGCTTTTCCATCACGATTCCGCACCGCGTTCCCCATCGGCACACTCGCTACTCCAGCCAATACCAAAGAAATCACCGCCGCCGCCACACTGTATCGATTAAGATCAAAAACGCCATCAACAGAAAACAAATACGAACTCGCAAACAGCAACCATCCAAGAATAAACACAATTGGCATCGGAAACGCCGCATCCAAATCTTTTTCCGGGATAACAACTTTTTGTCCTTTCTTGCACGCCGCTTTCGCACGAGCATACGCAGCCGAACCTTTTTCATCCCATGTCCGATCCACATACCACACACCAGCTATCAACACAATAATCCCCGACAACGAAAGAATCGCCCGCGGACCAAACTCAATAAACAAATCTGGCATCATACGCACCCATCAATTAATAAATAAACACTTAACATTTACTCCTTTAACATAAGTATGTTCCTTGCATAAAATACCTCCCAACTTTCCCCCCTATCTTCCGCCGCAAACTCACGATCAAGTCGCTCCAGTATATCGACAAGTTCATCACTCGTGCCAATGCCAGGCAAAACATCAAGAATATCAATATGCGATATCAACCAATCACTATACCAAACCGCCCACTCCGAATCCTGCCCATCAACACTTTTAAAAGCTTTGTGATGCGCCTCACCAACATCTCGAAGCGCCCGCTCCAACACACTTCGCACACTCATAACCCTCACAATTCAAAATATAACTAAGTATACCATAAAAAAAATTTCACCACTCATCACCAAAACAAAACACACAAGTTTCGCGCGTCATGATCGCATCAACAATACCAATTCTTGCTCTATCCCCAGACACCTGTTGAAAGCAATAACTGGATATGTTAAACTATTAAGCAAATACTTAATAATGTGACATGTCACAAACACATATTCATATGATGTCAAAACAAGCATTATCTGGCGTTAAAGCCGGAGTTGTCGGAGGAATTGCTTTTGGAGCCATGATGGGAATGATGGGAATGCTTCCAATGGTGGGGAAACTAGTAGGCTCACCAAATGCGTTTTCAGGATTCTTTTTGCATATTATTTTCAGCGCTATTATTGGTTACGGATTTGCACTATTCGTTAAAAATAAATCATTAAGTCACGGAAACGCTATCACATATGGATTAGTGTACGGTGCGATATGGTGGGTGTTAGGACCGCTCCTAATAATGCCTCTTTGGATGGGTATGGGTACTCGACTATCATTGGCAGGAGCTCAGGCCGCATTACCTAGCTTGTTTGGACATTTGGCGTATGGTTTTGTGTTAGGGATTGTGTATGCTCACGTGAACTCTCGATAAATATGAATAGTGCTGTTTCTTATGATGTGGTTATAATTGGAGGCGGTGTGAGCGGAACAGCGCTATTATATACACTTACGCGATACACTAATATTCCCCGTATCGCATTATTAGAAAAATACGAAGCCTGTGGACAAGTAAATTCCAAAAGTAACAATAATTCACAAACATTACATATTGGTGATATTGAAACTAATTATTCATTAGAAAAAGCATCCATTGTAAAACCGGCCGCATTAATGGTCCCTCGATTTATCAATTCTGTGGGCGCACGAGGATCTGGCATTGTCCATAAGGTCCAAAAAATGGTTCTGGCAGTAGGTTCTCAAGAAGTTGCTCGATTACGCAAACGACATGATGAATTTAAACATTTATACCCCTCACTTCGCCTTCTTGAGCGTGACGAGATTGCACATGTCGAACCAGCAATTGTGAAAAACCGTCCTTTGAATCAAGACATACTGGCATTATACACTCCGAAAGGCCATGCGGTTGATTATGAAAAACTTGCTCAATTGTTTGCGTCAGAAACAAAGAACATTGCCCAAGAAGAACATCGTAAAATTGATGTTTTTCTTGGGCATAAGGTTGATAGAATAAAGCGTGTGAAAGATGGATATCATGTATATGTTGGTTCACGCATTTTTATATGTCGTGTTCTCGTCGTTAATACAGATGCATATAGTTTATTTTTTGCAAAATCCTTGGGGTATGGAAAAGAATTTTCTTTAATCCCCGTTGCAGGAAATTTCTATTTCTCCAAAAAAGTTTTACGCGGAAAAGTATACACCATGCAAGAAAAAAAATTGCCGTTTGCCGCTGTACACGGAGATCCAGACATCCGAGTTCCAGGAAAAACTCGCTGGGGGCCAACTGCAAAATTTTTTCCGATCCTTGAAAGCGGAAATATATACACCATAAAAGACTATTTTCGTTCCGCCGGTTTATTTCGCCTTTCGACAATAATCAGTTTTATTTCAATACTAACAGATTGGGTTCGATTAGTTTTTTTGCTGAAAAACGCTTTATACGACGTGCCCCTCATCGGAAAATATCTTTTTTTACACAACGTACAAAAAATAATCCCTTCGATACGGGCTTCTGATTTAAAAAAAGCTCGCGGCTTCGGCGGCATGCGCTTACAACGTGTTGATATAAATACCCGAAAATTAAAACTAGGTGAGGGTAAAATTATCGGTGATGATGCAATTTTTAATATGACACCATCTCCAGGAGCAAGTGTGTGTTTATTTAACGGCATGCGAGATGCGGAAACCATCGTCAAATTTTTTGATGGAAGATTTTACTTTAAAAAATGTGACATGGAAACAGATTTTAGTGACGGATGCTTTGATCATGATGGTCGACAGATTTCGGAGAATATGTTTGTTTCTTAACGGCTGATACATAACTAGCAATTGCAAGTCAATAAAACTCCCCGGCCCAACAGCCGGGTTATATCTTGAATAAAAAAACCACTCAAACGAGTGTTTTAAAACTGCACGACAATTTCAAGTAATACCAAAACAACCAACGCAAGAACTACCACCAACGGATATACGAGATACACTGGAAAACCAGGTAGACCAAATGTCTCCGCTACCATATCGTAATTCAAAAAATACATCCCCACCACCATCAACATCGTAACACTTACCAATCCTGTAGACAGTTAATATCCAAGTCTTACTTTATTCATGCACAATAACTCTATAATTAATCAAACTCAGTATAGCATATCAACCCCCCACTACTTACACTTCTAAAAAGACAACTGAATTCCCAATTGTTTTGAAAGATGATCATAAACCACAAGAATAAGAAGGAAGATAAAAATCATTACTATAAGTTTCCATTTCAAGTAATGTTTGTGGCGATATTTACAATCTCTGTGCTTAAAAACATCCAAGAGTTCATCTCCAAATTTAACGGAGAGAAAAGTGCCCACGCCAGAAAGGATGATTATGCCCCAAAAAGGAATTGGATGGTCCAGTATATGTTTAAACAATGACAAAACATTTGTTTTTTCATATACTTCTGGATTATGAAAATATACATAAAAATTTAGAATAATCGCAATGATCCAGACAAAAAGTTCTGAAACAAACATTCTTACTTTTAAAAGTAACCGCAAAGGAAGATCAATGAGAAAACCCGCATCAGCCAGAGGAGTACAAAGTACAAAAAAAGACCACGTCAACCACGTGATCAAAAAACCATCCCCAATTCCATACTGAAAAGTAACGAACCCAAAATACGAAACAAATAATAAAAAAACTAGTCCAAATTGTATAATAATTTTTTTATGTGTTTCCTGATGAATTTCAACTAAACTGTTCATAAAATAATCACAGACCAAAAAACTTTTCTTAATATATACACATATATACGATATTCGCGCTGAATATCTTTCCCCACTACACCTTCGATATATAACCCTCACTTGCTTAATAGTTTACTACCAAAACCAAATCCTGTCCATCAAAATTTGCAATGTTTTCCAAAATATAAGTAACTATCTTTTCAAACAGTGCACGTCATGTGCCCAATCATACCACCAAACAAAAAACCACTCAAACGAGTGATTCTCTGTTGGCTCGCATGGCGGGACAGCTTTCGAACTTTTGATTGGCGATCTGCACTGCCTACTCCTGAACTTGTCATGCCGCAAGTTCAGCAACTTTTACGTGCTATCTGAAGACCGTCGACAAATCGGGAATGGTTACACAATACATGCTTAATCTTAGAAGTTGTGTCTCCTCAAGCAAAAAAATCTACACAGTACGAGATTGTAGACGCTCTAATATTTGTTGCTTAACACTTTACAAGAAAATACTATAATAATATACTTATTTGAGTAAAAATATTTGATTAAACATTTAGATAGTAAACAAACTATTGACAAAAGAGTCAAAATATAGTATTCTGCCTCCCGAACCGTGTAGATACACGTATTCACCTTTACAATCGAGCCCTTACCGGGGCATAAGAATACGGGAGGAGAAACGCATGATC
>CAZHXK010000014.1:0-21624 GCA_964536565.1 uncultured Gammaproteobacteria bacterium | reverse complement strand
CACGTGATTGATCCGAGCAAACGGAGGTTGTCTTGCGTGCGGTATGTTTCCCAGCGCCTGGATAGGTTTGCGGTCGCGCTCATTTTTTGGCTCCTTGTTGTAAGGAGAGTGGAAAGAATGATGTGTGGAGAATACCATTTTTTTTGGTCATTTGTCAAGGGTAAGTCCTTGATTTGTTGACACAATGGTAGATTCTTGATAATTTGATGCTAAGACTTTTGAGGGATTTCATCATGCATCGAATTTCACAGACGCTCGTAACTCCAATTGATGATCAACTCACTGACGGTGGATGCATCATCAGCGACGGTGGTCACTAGAACGACGTTTGTTCGTGACCTGAGGCTCTGCTACGGCAGGGTCTTTTTTTATTGCTGAGAAATAAGCGTCAGCTTTTCATTTCGTGTGAGTTGTTTGATTCTGTATTCTTCTTTTGATGCAGATGATCTGTCCTTACATTTTTTTACGTATGCAAGTTGAACAGGACGACGTACTCGCGTGTATTTGGATCCTTTATCTGATGTGTTGTGTTCGTTGATGCGTTTGTTGAGATCGATTGCGATGCCGGTGTAAAGAGTGTTGTCGGCACATTTTAGTATGTAGACGTGGTACATATGTGGATGATCTATCGACGAGATTCTTCGACTGCGCGCTCGTATCTCGCGCTACGCTCAGAATGACAGCGCTTATTGTACGCGCATCTGTAGCGCTTGTGCGATGTGTTCTGTTTGAATATGTTCTGTGTCATTTAAATCCGCGATTGTGCGGGCTACTTTAAGTGTACGGTGGAGTGCACGACCAGAGAGATGAAGCTGGTTGTATGCATGACGTAGAAGTTCTCGTGAATCGTCATTGATAGCGCAATACTTTTCAATATCCGAGATGCTCATTCGTGCATTGTTTGTATCGGTAACTCTGGTGTGAGCTTTTTTTCGGGCACGTTCAACTTTCTCTCGGATGTCCTCAGATGATTCTGCTGATGTTTGCGAGTGAAGTGTATCGAATGGAATTCGTCTTACATCAATTCGTAAATCGATGCGGTCTAGTAGTGGTCCGGAAACTGTCTTTTGGTAATTGAGTAGTTGTGCGGCCGAGCACGAGCATTGTTTTTCTTCATCGCCAGCATATCCGCATGGGCACGGGTTTTGTGCGGCGACTAAGATGAATTCAGCGGGGTAGGTGAATGTTCCGTGTGCACGCGCAATCGTTACATGTCCGTCTTCAAGTGGCTGTCGTAAAATTTCTAAAACTTGTCTCGGGAATTCTGGGAATTCATCAAGAAACAATAATCCGTGATGTGCGAGCGAAATTTCGCCTGGTTTAGGGATACGACCACCTCCAGTCAATGAAACTGCGGATGATGTGTGATGTGGTGTGCGGAATGGTCGTTGTGTAATGAGAGCACCAGCTTGTTTGGTGAGTCCTGATACAGAATAAAGTCGTGTGACGTCGAGACATTCGGATTCGGTCATGCTTGGCATAATGGAAGGGAATGCACGCGCTAGGAGTGTCTTTCCTGAGCCTGGTGGGCCAGACATAAGAATGTTGTGTCCACCTGCTGCTGCGATCATTAATGCTTCTTTAGCGAAGGTTTGTCCTTTAATGTCCGCGAAGTCTGTGGTGCTATCTTCGATTGTCTCAGGAATGCTTCTTTTTCGAGATTTCTGAATGAGTTTTTTTTCGGTGATGTGGTTGAAAATATCAGTGAGTGATGAGCATCCATATACTTCTAGCCCAGAGACGAGGAGTGCCTCCTGTGCGTTTTCGATCGGGACGCATAGTTTTGTAATTCCTGCGTCTCGTGCAGCCAGTGCGATGGGCAGTACGCCGTTAATAGGACGAATTGATCCATCGAGTGCACATTCGCCAATGTACAGCATGTCGTCTTCTGGGGTTGGTAGTTTGTATGCGTTTCGCAGCAATCCAACTGCAATAGGGACATCAAAACCCGTACCTTCTTTTGGTAGATCGGCGGGCGCGAGATTTACGGTGATGCGATAGGTGCTAGGGAATTCGAGCGAGCTGTTTTTGCATGCAGCTCGAATGCGCTCTTTGGCTTCTTTCACGCTTGTGTCTGGAAGTCCGACTACTGACCATCCGGGGAATCCTTTTGAAATATCAATTTCCGCGTCGACAATGACTCCGTTGATTCCCGAAACAGTTGCTGTTTTGATCACCGATAACATACATGTTTGTTAATTGCTACTTAGGTACACAAATGATATCATATATGACTATTTATTGAGGAGAATTATGCCAAACGACGAAATTGATGATCAGGTGGCGCGTATTTCAGAAGCTTCTGAAAAGTTTGCTTTGGGTCATCAGGAGCTTGCGAAAAAGCGGAGTGCAGCCATGAGTCGTATTGTGAAGGATGCTGAACTTAAAAAAGCTGAGGATTTGAAAAAGAAATTAAAAGGGGAGTAATCTTTTGTCTATGTTTGGATTTGGAAAAAAGAAAAAGAGTGGAGATGTTCATGGAATTCCCGATCAATATGAGGAACCTAAGTGGGGAGAGGAGAATTCAGCTCTTCCGGAGAATGCGACTCAGGAGGATTTAGCAAAAGCAGCAAAAGGACCTAACGCGCTTGATAAGATCGCGGATTTTTTCGGTGGAGGAAATAGATGGGAAAAGGAAGTTGCTAAGTTAGAAGCTGAGGATCGGTTTGAAGCAATGGCAGAAGAAGAGGGTAGAAAACAGTTGGAGAAAATTAAAGGAGTCATGAGAGATCAGATGATTGTGGATTTGAAGGAGTTGGTGCAGCACGTTAATGCTGGTGTTGATGAGGCGAATCATGAATTAGAAAATGTATTGATGGAGATTGCGGAGAGGAGTGATTTAAATATTGATGAGGCGGAGGTAGATGCGATTTTGAGTGAGCTGACTGTGGAGGCTGCGGCGCTCGAGTCTGGGCTTAACGAGGCTATTGCTGAGGTGATGGACGGTTCAGAGCATGAGGATTATGAGTCGCCTATCGCAGATGAGGAGGATGTTGAGAGTTATGACGTTGATGAAGAGGGTGATGTTGGTGATGCTTCTGCTGAGGAGGAGTCTGATGCATTAGAGGTTGATGAAGAGGGTTCTATCGAGGATCATGCGACTCCTGAGGCTGATGAAGAGGATGGTGAGTTGGCTGAGGATGAAGTTGAGTCTTTTGATATTGATGTGGAGGATGGATCTGAAGAAACAGCGGAACAGGAGGTTGATGAGTTATCAGAACAACTTATGAATGCTGTTGAGGCAGCTACGACAACTGCTGAGGTTTTGGCTGTGTTTGATGAGTATGACCACTTTTTTGATGAAGAAGGCGGGGAGGTTACAGTAGAAGCGCTTGCTGCTGCGATAGCTGCGGCGGAGGCAAGTGATGAGGCTGATTCAGCGATTCGTTTTGCTGGTGTAACGACTGCGTTTGGTGTTCGTGATCGTGTGCAAGCTATTTTGTCGGGCGAAAGTACTCCTGAAGCTACAGTTGAGGGTATTGATCCTGCGAAGGCGTTTGAAGTTGATGGGTGGGTGAAACCAATTCAACGTCGTCAGGTGCAAGCAGTCGTTACTGCTACAGATTGGAATCAATATAAACAATTATTCAATCAGGTTTTGAGTGAGGAACGAGTTTCGCTTCAAACAGAAGATGTTCCTGAAACTCGCAGAAAAAATGTGATGGCAAAAACACGTCGTCGATATATGAAGACTCGCGGAGGAGTGTCGGGTTCATCTGAAACATCTCAGGATGCGGGGGGCTTGCGGGGTCCTGAACAGGATACCGAGGATTTGGATGACGAAACATCACCAGAAGTTTCGGCATCAGCTTCGGGAGAGGTGGAGCCGGAGTCAGAAGTTGATGGTGTTGATGCATCTTCGGATGATTTGTTTGAGCTTGCTGACGACGAAGAAGAGAATGAGGATGCTGAGGATGCTGAGGAAGCTGCTAATGAACCCGAACCAGCAGGTGAAACGACTGGCACAGCAGAGGATCCATCGGAAAATCCACAGACGTCACTTGAAGCAGCAGGAGATGAAGATGATTTGTTTGGTGGGGCGGAGACCGGAGAGGCTCAGGATTCAAAAAAAGTAGAAAGTTAGGACTCGGGAGAGCAGCTGTCACCACTTGCAGAAGAGGCTAAGTCTCTGGTTGAAGATTTGAAGGCTGTTGGGTCGCTGCAGCAAAAATTTGAGAAGTTAGTTAGTGATGGAGAGCTTGTGCCAGGTGCTGCATATGACATAGTTGACAATGCTATGTACGCAATAGACCCGAACGGTACATCGGATTTTGGTACATATCAGGCATTGTTTGATAGACTGACGAGTTTATTGATGAAAACGGAGGGTGTTGAGATTATCTATCCAAAGCCGGGGGACGAATATAGTGCACAAGAGTTTGAGTTGGGTGGTGTGACTCGAGGTACGGGCATTTCTGAGAAGTGGGTTGTTAAGGTTATGAATCCAGGATATAAGAAAGATGGTAAGGTTCTGTGACAGGTATGAGTCTCGAGGGTGGCGTAGTCAGCTTGCGCTAAATTGGCCGATATGATAGATTACGCGGCGTAATCAATTTAGAGTTGGGTTTTGGTTTTGGACCGAAATCTTTAGTAAATATGAAGCAATACGAATACTTTTGCGTAATTTCGCAGAATGTCACAGAAGATGAAGTTAAAGACTTGCTTGGAGTTATCAAGCAGGCGCTTTTGGATGTTGGTGCCAAAAATGTTGCAGATCAGAACATGGGAAAGCAACGTTTAGCGTATCCATTCCCTGGAAAACAAGCTCACGGAACGTTCGCGTTGATTGAGTTTGATATCGAACCAGAGAAGGTTGTGGAATTTAAAGAGAAGATTCGTTTTGTGAAAGGAATTTCTCGAAGTGTTGTCCGCGTCCGTGCTCAACAGCAGGAAAAGCGTGAAGAGAAATCAACTGGTACAACTTTTGCGTCAGCTGAAGCTGGTCCTGTTGTTAAGAAGGTTGCAGCGAAGAAGGTTCTTGAGCCTGAAATTGCTATTCGAACAGCAAGTGCTGAAAAAGCTCCTGTGGCTGCTCCTGCGAAGGAAGAGAAAAAGCAGTTGTCACAAGAAGAGCTTGATAAGCGAATTGATGCTTTGTTGAACGAAGAAGTTACACCAGAGAACCTTTAAAGGGTATTACAAATTTAATTGATGAGATATGGCCTACTACTTGAACCGTGCACAAGTAATCGGGAATTTAACGCGTGATGTTGAGATGAAGCAGTTGCCTTCAGGGCAGTCTGTTGCGAATTTCTCTGTTGCGACGAATCGCTCGTTCAATGATAAGGAAGGAAACAAGCGAGATGATGTTGAATTTCACAATGTGGTTGTATGGGGTAAGTTGGCTGAAATTTGTAATCAGTTTCTAGCAAAAGGACGAAAAGTGTATTTGGAAGGACGTTTGCAGACACGCACATGGGATGGCCAGGATGGTGTGAGTCGCTCACGAACAGAGATTATCTGTGAACAAATGATCATGCTGGATAAAGGACAGGGTGGTAATGCGAATCAGCAGTCACAAGGTAATAACTGGCAATCAAACAATAATTATAACAATCAATCATCTGGTAATCAGCGACAGTCGGCTCCGCCGCAAGCTGAGGAACAGTTGCCAACAATTTCGTTGGATGAGGAGGCTGCTCCAGCTGGTGATAAAATTCGAATCGAAGATATTCCGTTTTAAATCTATGGCTTTAAAGAAACATAAAGTTTGTCACTTCTGTGTCAATCAAACACCAATCGACTATAAGGATTCTACAATTTTGCAGAAGTTTTTGACTCCTTATAAATCTATTGTTGCTCGCAAACGAACAGGAAACTGTGCTTTGCATCAACGTAAGGTTACGAAAGCAATTAAGCAGGCTCGTATTATGGGCTTGTTGCCATTCATCGGAGGACGCTAGAAAGCTTTTTTATGAGCTGGAAGCGACTACAGGATGAGGGTTTGCAAAGTAACTTGAGGAGGCGTTCAGAAATAGTCCGGGGTATCCGGGACTTTTTTGATTCCCGTGATTTTGTTGAGGTTCAGACTCCGCGAATGATTCGGTTGGCTGGACAAGAGCCGTATTTGGATCCATTTGATACGAAAGTTACGGATGTGCATGAACATACGCATGATGCTCGACTCATCACATCGCCCGAGTATGTGTGTAAGAAGTTGCTGGCGGCTGGATTTGAGAAGATATATGATATGGGTCCGTGTTTTAGAAATAAGGAAGCATTCGGTGGATTGCATAATCCTGAATTTACGATGTTGGAGTGGTATCGTGCTCATGCAGATTACACTGAGTTAATGGATGATATTGATAATTTGCTTTCGGCGCTCCAAAAGTCCGATGTGGCGTGTGATCGATTTTCAATGCGAGACTTGTTTCGAATGTATTGCGATATTGATTTGAATGATTTGCTCGAAGAGGAATCTCTGATAGGATTTGTAACTGAGCGTGGATACGAGGTTAGCGAGCATGATCGATATGAAGATGTATTCTACCGGGTTTTTTTAAGGGAGATTGAGCCAAAGCTGGGAGTTGATCGTCCATGTATGGTGTATGATTATCCGAGTCAGATGGCGGCATTATCTCGTCTGAAGAAGGATGACGAGCGATATGCGGAACGTGTTGAGTTGTATATAGATGGTATTGAAATCGCAAATGGTTTTTCTGAGTTGATTGATGGAGAAGAACAGCGAGAACGTTTATTAGAAGAACAGAGGCTTCGGGCTGCGCTGGGGCGAAGTGTGTACGATATTGATGACGATTTTGTTGATGCGTTGTCTGCAATGAAGCCGTCGGCAGGTATTGCACTTGGAGTTGATCGTTTGGTTATGGCGCTTATTGGTACAAAAAAAATTGGAGATGTTCTTGCGTTTCCAGCAGCGGAATTATTTAATGAATAGTATATGGGAAAAATTTCTGACATTTCAAATGGGAAAATTTTAGACTATCGAAATGGTTTATTTGAGGTTGTTGATTTTCAACATATTAGTCCGGGTAAAGGTTCTGCGTTTTCTCGAACACGTATGAAGAATTTGAGCACAGGCAAAGTTTTGGAGGTGAATTTTAAGGACAGTGATAATTTTGAGATAGTGAGTGTGCAGCGTCGAAATATGCAGTATTTGTATGCTGATACTCAGGGATTGGCGTTTATGGATAATAAAACGTATGAGCAAGTAAGTGTTTCTGCGGATGTTGCCGGTGATGCAGTTAAATTTTTGAATGAAGGTCAGGAGGTTGTGATTGTCATGGATGATCAGACTGCATTGTCTGTGTCATTGCCAAAGAAAGTTACGATGAAGGTAGTAAAGGCGCCAGAGGCTGTGAAGGGTGATACGGCGAGTGGCAATGTTCAGAAAGATGTTGAGTTGGAGAATGGGACAATGGTACGAGCTCCATTGTTTATCAAAGAGGGGGAGTCTATTGTGATTAATACGGAAACTGGTGATTATGTTGAACGGGCCAAGTAGTGTTGTTGTGATTGGTTACATAAGCGCTTCGGCGCTTTTTTTTGTTGCGAAAAATTGATAAACTAGAGAACTATGAAACAACTCGACTGGCACAACGTATCAGCAAAGGCAGTTTTTGATGCTTTAAAGTCCGGTAAAAAAGGTTTAACCAAAATTCAAGCGAAAAAACGACTTGGTAATGATGGTTTGAATGCATTACCTGAACCGAAGCGTCCTTCAGGTTGGTCTATTTTCTTCTCGCAGTTTAAGGGCTCACTTACGATTCTTTTGGTCATGGCTGGCTTTACTGCTTGGGCATTGGGTGAGGAATCTGATGCGATCATTATCGCGATTACGGTTTTGATCACGGTGATGTTTGGTTTTGTGCAGGAGTATCGAGCGGAACGCGCATTTCGTTTGTTGAAATCTTTGTTAGCGCTTACAGCAAGAGTGATACGTGATGGAGGTGAAACACAGATTCCGCTTTCTGATGTTGTGGTGGGTGATGTATTGGTGTTGCAGGCTGGTGATCGTGTGCCAGCTGATGCGCGTTTATTTAAAACGAACAATTTCGAGGTAGTTGAAGCTGAGTTAACAGGAGAATCCTCACCATCAAAAAAATCTGCTCAGGCTGTAGATGTTGGGGTGGGATTGCCGGATAGAACGAATATGTGTTTTCAGGGTACGGTGATTGCTTCCGGTGAGGCGTTAGGAGTGGTTGTTGCTACGGGGAGTCATACAGAATTTGCGAAGATCGCTCAGAAGCTTGGTGAAATTGAGGATCCTGTGACTCCGCTGCAGCAGAATTTGAAACAGTTTGTTCGTTGGTTGACGATAGTGATTCTGGTAATGATTGCTGTGTTGTTTATTATCTCAATGCTGAAGGGTGTGGGGTTGGTATTGTCGCTGGAGACGGCGATAGCAGTTGCTGTGTCATCTATTCCTGAAGGTTTGGTGATTAGCGTGACGGCGATGTTAGCTTTGGGTGCACGACAAATGCTTGAGGATCAGGTGCTGATTCGGAATTTGCTTGCTGTTGAAACGCTTGGTGCTGTTACGGTTATTTGCACAGATAAAACGGGAACATTGACACAAGGGGCGATGGTCATGACCGAGATGATGTCTGTTTCATCTGATAAGGATTTATTAAAGGCATTATATTTCGGATCTGGAGTTCGTGTTGAGAATTCGATGGATAAACCTGAGAAATGGAATCTGTTTGGCACACCGACAGAACAGGCGTTGTTTTCATATGCTGTTACTCGTGGTTTGGCTTCTCAAGAAAAGGATCGTGTGAGGAATCGGTTGGATATGATTCCGTTTGATTCGAAATATAAGTTTCGTGCAACTTTGTATGAGCATGATGGAGCACCTACGGCTTACTTAGTTGGTGCGCCTGAACGTTTGTTGGCACAGGCAGATATGTCTGCACCGGAACGAAAAAAGTGGGCGAATGAGATTTCGAGGCGTTCGAATGAGGGTATGAGGGTGATTGGTGCTGCTCGATTTGTTGTAAAAAATGAATCAGGTCGTTTCGGAGATGTTGCAGATGTTATGAAGCAGAAGTTGGAGTTTCTTGGTATTGGAGTTATTGCGGATCCATTGCGTGATAGTGTTGTGGATTCAATTGCGAAGGCACAGGAAGCGGGCGTTCGAGTTATTATGATCACAGGTGATAATCCTAAGACTGCTTTGGCTATAGCTCATGACGCTGGGATCGTAGCTCAAGAAGCTGATGTGATTGATGGAGCTGCTATTATGAAGATGTCTGATGTGGAGCTTGGTAAGTGTCTTAAGAAGACTTCTGTGTTTGCTCGTATATCACCACTGGATAAGTTGCGAATTATTGAGGCATTGCAAAAGCAGAAGCATGTTGTTGCGATGACAGGGGATGGTATTAATGATACCGCCGCGCTGAAGAAGGCTGAGATTGGTGTTGCTGTAGGAACTGCTCATGATATTGCTAAGCATTCTGCCGATATGGTTTTGCTGGATAACGATTTTAATTCGATTGTTGAAGCGATTCGAGGTGGACGTCGTATTTTTTCAAATGTTCAGAAGGTGGTCACGTTTTTGTTGTTTGGAAGTTTTACTGCGGCTGTCGCCATTATTTGTTCGTTACTATTTGGACTCCCGCTTCCTTTTTTGCCGGCGCAGATTTTATGGGTGAATATCATTGAGGATGCGCTTCCGGGATTGGCATATGTGTTTGAGCCAGCAGAGGAGAATCAGATGCACTCGGGTCCTCGTCCGGTTAATGCGCCATTACTTGCTCCTGTGTCTAAAACGATTATCTTTGGTGTGGGTCTGATTTCAAGTATATTGTTATTTATAACATTCTACTGGTTGTATTATCGAACAGGAGATATTGTGTATGCACGATCTGTATCTTTTGTGATTTTGGGAATAGATACGTTCTTTACAGCGTTTGCGCTGAAGAGCTTAACTCGTCCAATTTATACAATAAATCCTTTCAATAATCCTGCGCTGTTGTTGAGTCTTGGTGTATCGTATGCGTTTTATTTTATAGCGCTGTATGTACCTGTGTTCCGGGATTTACTTCGTGTTGTTCCCTTAGATGGGTTTGGGTGGATGGTGGTGTTTATAGTTGGCTTGGTTAATCTTGTTATGGTTGAGATCGTGAAAGCGATTTTTGCTCGACAAAAGTTCGTATAATCAATACAATACTGGTCTATGGCTAAGAAAAGATATCTCACTGGTGATCGACCTACGGGCCCACTTCATATCGGGCATTATGTCGGATCGCTTGCCAATCGTGTGAAGTTTCAGGACGAGGGTGCTGAGGGTTTTATTATTATTGCAGATTATCAGGTTGTGACAGATCGTCTGGATACGAGTGATGTAGAGAAAAATGTTTTTGAATTGGTACGAGATTATATTTCCGTGGGGATTGACCCAGACAAAACGCCGATTTTTGTTCAGTCTCAGATTCCAGAAATCGCAGAACTGACGATGATGTTTTCGATGATTACAACAGTTCCTCAACTTGAGCGAAATCCGACAGTGAAGGACGAGGTTCGCGCGATGGGTCCTGGTGGAAAGATGTCTGCAGGGATGTTGATGTATCCTGTTTCGCAGGCTGCCGATATTTTATTAGTGAAACCCAGTTTTGTTCCTGTTGGTGAAGACCAGGCTCCGCATTTGGAGTTAACTCGTGACATTGCGAATCGATTTAACAAAACGTTTGGAAAGGTGTTTCCTGTTCCGGAAATTATGTTATCTAAAAATTCTCGCTTGCTGGGTCTGGATGGAGATCAGAAGATGAGTAAGTCTCGAGGGAATGCGATTAATCTTTCTGATGATGCTGATACAGTTGTGAAGAAATTGAAGAAGGCGGTAACAGATTCTAAGGGCAAGGTGTCGTTTGATCCGAATAAGCAGCCAGAGGTTTCGAATTTGTTAACGATGATGGCGGTTGCAACAGGGAGGAGTGAAAAAGAATTGGCTAAGGATTTTGATGGAAAGGGGTATGGTGATTTGAAAAAAGAAGTTGCAGAGGCAATTAATGCGTTCCTTGCACCAATCCAAAAGGAGCGTGCGAAAGTGAAAGACGCAGATATTAAGAAGATATTGAAGAATGGGCGAGAGGTTGTACGCGAAATTGGTCGGAATACTATGGATGAGGTGAGGAAGGCGACGAAGTTCAGATATTCATTTTAGTTAAATGGCTTGTAGAATAGCGGCTTTCGGGTCGTTTTTTTGTATTGACACGCGCAGCGATTTGTGTTAGGTTGATGATAGTACATTACATAGACGAGGAGTTCGTATGGAGATTTTTGGAGCACTACTTTCTTTGCTTATTATGGTTGCTGTGCTGGGTGTCATGGGTTGGGCAGCTTTTGCTATTTATGGCCTTGTTGCGCATGGAAATCGCGGTCATCGATCTGTGAAGAAGATGCGCGTTCATCCTGCTGATGTCATTCAATCTGCACATCCTGATGATATCAATGTGGGGGATGTGATTAGCTTACTCGGAGAAGAGGGGTTGGCTGATGATAATCAGCTTACAGTTCGTACAGCAGCGACTCGTGTTGACGACTCAGCTTCTCTGTTTGAGTGCGATTATGCACTTCGAGGGCGGGTGTGTTATGTCCACATTCTTGCAGTGCGTGATTCTAAGGGGTTCGTTTATTGGGAGCTTGTGTTGAATGGTAGTGAAGGCATGGATCCGAACAACATCCCGGAAGCTCTTCTTTTATCTACTCGCTCGTTTAATGGTGTGGTGAAGGCTCAGGAGCGGGTGGTGGCGTGATGTGGTTACTGATTGAAATTCCAGTTGCTGCTGTTCTTGGATTTGTGTTCTGGTATCTGAATGGAGGTCGTTGGATGCTCCCGAACGATCCGAACTATCCGTACCCGGCTGATTATGAGGTTGTTGTGCCGGTGTATGAAGGTGAAGATCCTTCGAAGATTGACATTGGTGATGTGCTTCAAATGTCGCATTTTGCAGAGATCGCAGATACAAATTCGTTTACAGTTCGACAGATTGTAGAATTGTCGGGCGAGGTTCGATTCTTTCTTTGTCAGTTTTTGCGCGATGGAGATACGCATTCTGGAATCATTACATCTTGAGAAACTCGTGCGGGTTACTGGTTGTGGGACTTTTCTGAGGACGAGGGACAGTACGGTATTGATTTTCCTGAGGATGTGAAGACGAGACCTTCTTACCACATTTATGGCGTAGTGAAGATGAGTTGATAGAAGACAGAGAGCTACGAGCTCTCTTTTTTTATACCAAAAAAGCCTCCGGAGAGGCTTTTTATTTTTAGGCTGGGGTTGGCTCTTTCTTTTCCTGTGCCTTTTTCTTTTCCTTTGTTGCTTTGACGGTTTCTGGCTCTGCTCCCATCTCACGTCGTGTGAGTTCATCCATGACAGCTTTTCGAATGTCTAGCATGATTTGATTGTTGGAGCGGAGGAATTTTTTTGTAACCTCTCTTCCTACTCCGAGTTTTAATTCCTTGAAAGAGTACGTGTTTCCTCGTTTACTAATGACTCCTTCTGCAACACCGACGTCTAGTGTGTCTCCGGAAACTGAGATTCCTTCGTTGTACATAATGTCGAATTCTGTTGTTCTAAACGGTGGAGCAACTTTATTTTTTACGATCTTCATTTTGACGCGATTTCCGACAACTTTATCAGCTTGTTTGATTTGAGCTGATCGGCGAACTTCAACGCGCACTGAACAGTAGAACTTGAGTGCATTTCCACCAGTTGTTGTTTCAGGGTTTCCAAATACGATTCCGATCTTCATTCGAGTCTGGTTAATGAAGATGACCGTAGTTTTGGTTTTGCTCACAATACCAGTCAACTTACGAAGTGCTTGAGACATGAGTCGAGCCTGCAATCCCATGTGTGAAGCTCCCATGTCTCCATCAATTTCTGCTTTTGGCACGAGTGCTGCAACGGAATCAACGACTACGACATCGACTGCGTTTGATCGAACAAGTGTTTCGAGAATTTCCAATGCTTGTTCTCCATTGTCTGGCTGAGAAATAAGAAGTTCCTCAATGTTCACACCGATCATTTTTGAATACTCCGGATCAAGGGCGTGTTCGGCGTCAATGAAGGCTGCGAGACCACCTTCTTTCTGTACTTGCGCTACGGTGTGAAGTGCGAGGGATGTTTTACCTGAAGCTTCTGGACCGTAAATTTCGATAATACGACCTCGTGGAAACCCGCGTCCTCCGAGTGCAATATCAACTGAAAGTGCGCCTGTTGATATTCCCTCGACGGTCATCTTCTTAGCTTCTCCTAATCGCATGATCGATCCATCTCCGAATCGTTGGCGGATTTGGTCAATTGCGCTGTCGATCACAGCCTGTTTCTCTTTGTCTGACATATGCTCAGTCCTCCTCGTTACGAGCACTAATCTGATAATTCATTCCTGATTCCAGTTTATCCTGCTTTGTCTGCAAAATCCCTTGATCTTGTCACCATAACTCTCGTTATGATTCCTCACTCAATGAATTTTTCGTCGTAAGCAGAAAAAATCGGCTCTAGAAATGCATTATCGGATTGGCGCAGTTAGTAATACGTAAAGACAAAAATGTAATCGGGCCCTCCTTCCGATTGAATGATATTTTTGTCTTTATGTACTATTACAACTGATTTGATTCTGTGTTTGTTTGTGCTGAATGCACCTCCTCCGGTGTGTATAGCACTGATCGTGAGGCTGTTGCTTGGCCGCCTCGTTTTGATTCTGAAATAATGATTATCTCGTTGAGTCCTCTTTTAAGATGGATGGTCTCTTCAAAATTTCCTTTTGTGTCTATGTTTGTTTTTAAACCATTGAGTGTAACAGTGGATTCTGGTTGAGTGGTTCCGGCGATACGTACGGCACCTTCTTGTGTTTCGAAATTATCTGAGGGTGATTCGATGGTGAGAGCTGGTGGACCGATCATCGCGTGAACTTCCATGCCTAGATATAGTGCCATTGATAGAATACCTGCGGTAGCGATGACTGTTCGGATTGCGTGTGGGAATGAGATACTCGTTTTTTTCTTAGTCGGGATGCTGTGACGTTTCTCTTTGTGGTCGAGTTCATGAAGTGCGTCTTCTAGTTCAATTTCATCTACGCCGCATGCGCGGGCATATTGCTTAACGATAGTTTTACGAGCGCTTGAGGATGGGAGTTTATCGTATTCGCAATTTTCGAGTGCATGAATATGTGTCAGGGCGATTCCTGATGTTTCTGCACACTTTTTAATTGAGATTCCCGCCTTTTCTCTGATTTGTTTGAGACGTAGGCAGAGTTTTTTGTCTTCCATACAGTGATGCTCTGCTAGTTTTATCGTAAGTCTTCGTAATTCTCATCTTCTTCTTCCTCTTCTCCTTCTTCCCACTCTTCCTCCTCTGCCGTTTCTTCCTCTTCTTCCTCAACTGTATCATTTTCAGCTTCTGTGATCAATATTTCTCGTGGTTTTGATCCCTGTGATGGACCGACAACGCCAGCCTCTTCAAGCATGTCTAGTAATCGTGCAGCTCGAGCGTATCCAACCTTGAGTCGACGCTGGAGGTATGAAGCTGAGGCTTTTCCAGCTGCGATGACGAGCTCGCGTGCCTCGTGATAGAGTACATCTTCTGATGTGTCGGTAGAGCTTCCAAACAATGTTGTTTGTTTAGCTCGTTCTGTGATTGCATCGTCGTATACGGGAACGTCGTCATGTTTGATGAAGTTGATAATCTTTTTTAATTCTTCTTCTGAGATGAATGCACCCTGAATACGCTTTGGTTTAGAGATTTGGGCATTTTGGAAGAGCATGTCTCCTCGTCCAACCAGTTTTTCCGCACCGGACGAGTCGAGGATTGTTCGTGAGTCTACGAGCGATGATACTGAGAACGCGATACGTCCTGGAATATTTGCTTTGAGCAATCCTGTGATTACGTCGACTGATGGGCGTTGCGTTGCAAGAATAAGGTGAATTCCAATAGCTCGAGCCATTTGAGCAAGTCTAATGATGCCTCCTTCAACTTCTGCTCCGGCTGTGATCATGAGGTCTGCCAACTCATCAACTACAAATACGATCACGGGGAGTGTTTGTCCTCCTTTTCGTGACATTGCCTTGTTGTATGATGTAATGTCGCGTTTTTTTGCTTTTGCTAGTAGGTCGAATCGTCTTTCCATTTCTCCGATTGTCCATTTGAGAGCGTTCACTGTTTTGGATACATCTGTAATGACAGGAGTGAGGAGGTGGGGAATGCCGTTGTATAGTGGCAATTCAACTCGTTTTGGATCGACGAGAATAAGTCGCAGCTCTTGTGGTGAGTGTTGGAAGATGAGACTGGTGAGAATGGTGTTCACACACACTGTTTTACCTGAGCCTGTTGCACCAGCGACAAGGAGATGAGGCATGGTTGGGAGGTGGGCAAAAATTGGTTTTCCTCCAACATCCTTACCGAGCGCGATGTGGTATTTGTTTTTGATGCCCTCGAATTCTTCGTGTGCGAGAAGATCACATAGTGTGACGACTGCCGTTTTTTGATTGGGTACCTCGATACCAACGAGTGATTTTCCTGGGATTGGAGCCTCAATTCGGATAGGATGTGCTGCGAGTGCGAGTGCGAGATCATTTGAAAGTCCTGTGATTTTGGAAAGTTTAACTCCGTCTGATGGTCTGAAGGTATATTGTGTAACGGTTGGTCCGACACGAGCGTCACTCATTTCAACGTTGATGTTGAAGTTTGCATACGTGTTTTGGATGATTTCCTGGTTGCGTTTGATGTCTCCGGCTTTTGCTGTAGCCGAAGATCGTTTGAGTAATGAGATTGGAGGGTAATTATATTCTTTTATCTCGATTTCCTCATATGTGTTTTCATCCTCCTCTGAATCCTGTTCTTCCGCTTCTTCCATAGTTGGTACATCATCTTCCTCCTCTTCCTCCTCTTCCTCCTCTTCGGGTTCTTCTTCCTGCTCGTCATCCTGTTTGGATTTTCCGAAAGCTAGAATTCGTCTCATGAAAGGCTTCTTTTCGTCATCTTCATATTCGTAGTCTTCCTCATCCTCTTCTTCACCCTCGTCTTCTTCATCAGCTTGAGGAAAGAATCTCGCGAGTGGCCCTGTTCCTTTATGTGGCATGAGAAGTGCGATGAGAGATGTGCTGAATAGGAATAGTATTCCAGCTATAAATACAGCCACGAAAATAACGCCGCTTGCCCACATGCCGAAGTATTGAATTGTGTAGAGAGTTAAGTAGTGGCCGAGTAGTCCTCCTCCAAGTCCTTGTTGTGCAAGGCTTAGTGAGTCGGCGTGTGCTAATAGGAGGTGTAGCAAGCCTGATAGTGCGAGAGATAGCAGGATTGCACCGACGAAATGAGTTGGGTGGTATCCTTCATCTTCGTCGTCTTCAGCTTCGTCGTCAGAGTTGAGAAAATCAATGGGATCAGATTTGTATGCGAGTAAGAAGAATATGAATGGCAGTATGTATCGAAGTAGTCCGATTCCTTGAGCAAGAATGTTGTCTGATGTCTCTCCGAATTGCCCAGCGAGGCCGAGAAAGGAGAGAATAATGAGTACGCCAATGGTAACGAACCCAAGTGCAATTAAGCCTTTTTTAATAGCTGGAGCAAGGGAGCGTGGTTCTTGTTTTTTGCGTCGGGAGCGACGTGGCATATATGGAAGGCCTATCTAAGATAGGTGGAAGTAAAAATAAAGAGTGAACACTCAATTTGTTCTGTAAGTATAGCGCAATTTTCGTAACTTCTCTAGGGGAGTGCTGTGCATGGTTGGTGCTGAGGGTGCGGTTGACATTATCCCTTTTCATTGGTACTATTTTTTCGTCATTTAACGAGTAGGTGCGTCCATGCGAATGTATGGTTGCGTGCACATTCGGTGGCATTTATAGGGGACAGGTCATCATGACACGTCTAGCTCATTTGGAAACCGGTCAGTTGCTGCAACTTATTCCTGCCTTTGTTAAAGCGGGTATGACGATGGAAGTGGCGCAGGAGATTATTGCAGATCCCAGGATCATGAGGATGATGTTGGATCGTGCGCGGCATGTGTTGCCCTCGCGTGATTTTGATTCTCCTCGTAAACAACTTGAGACGTTTTGTTCCTGGGAAGAAAAGAAAGATTCTCATTTTACTTCGCGCGATGGTCAGTTTATGTATCGGATGCCACCATCACCCAGTCTTGATGATGCAGGTCATGGTCAGTTCAACCAGGTTGCGCCTTATCTCGGTACGTGGCTCGAGACATTGAAGATGCTTCGTTTTCTACTCACTATGTTGGTCAGTCAGAAATATGGTAATTCTGGCTATCAAGTCGGCTTTTCTGAGGAACTTTGTTCTACACTTCGGCCTGTTAGCAGCTATGTTCATCCTAATCAAAGAAGTGTGGTCTGGAAGTGCGTTTCGTATGATCTTGTTGAAACAAGGAATGTTCAGCTGCTTTCTCAGACGATCGGTCTGGAGGTTTTGGCGGCGCTTATTGCAAACCCACGTTTTTTGGGGTCGTTTCTGTATGGTGAGTCGGTCGCGCGTCATATTGTTTTCCCCGGAATTATTTGTGACACCAACTCTGATCAGCGATTGATGTGTTGTGTGTATTTGCCTCACCCAGATTCTGAAGACAATATGAGGACTCTGTCCTTTCGGATGAGTGATCCGTCCAGTTTGCTGGGGAAGGTAATTTTGCCACGTTCGTATTAGTTCGATGCGCGTATCAGCCTATGTGGTTGGTGCGTTTTTTTATTTCACGATCGTGACGTCTTATTTTTATCCACAGTGATCTGTTGACGATTATGGTTTATTGAAGCATTATGTTCTCACAATGTAATAATTTGTATTTTGAAATACTTTTTTGTATTGATTTCGTTCACTGATTGCTGCGTGCGGGTGTTATACTTTACGCATGTGTTGTCGGACGGCTACTCGGCACTTTTTCGAGAGTTCGGATCGTAATATGCATGTCTCGTGTCATACTTTTGCGCAGCAATGAGCGAATGAAGATGAAGCTCTGCTTTGCGGAGTTTTTTTTGTTATACTGCGTGTATGAAATCACTGTTATATACGAAGGAGCGTAGTCTACTCCAGGAGGGCTTTGTTTGTGTTGCGGGGGTTGATGAGGTTGGTGCGGGGTGTTTGGCTGGCGATGTGTATGCTGCGGCGGTTGTGCTGAAGCCTGGCACGCCTTTGGCGGGGGTTCAGGATAGCAAACGATTGTCTGCGTCAGCGCGGGAGCATTGGGATGAGATTATTCGTGAGAGAGCGCAGATATGGGCTATTGGGAAGGCGACACCGCGAGAGATTGATCGGATTAATATTCGGCAGGCTTCTTTTTTGGCCATGCGTCGAGCTCTGGATCAGCTCGAGGGGGTTGATCATGTGTTGTGTGATGGTTTTACGATCCCGCAGCTTACTGTGTCGTGTACGCGTGTTATTAAGGGTGATGCGAAGATTAAATCAATTGCAGCTGCTTCTATTATCGCTAAGGTTGCGCGTGATGCGTATATGCGTCAGGTGGCGGAGTTGTATCCTGAATATGGTTTTGAGCGACATAAGGGGTATGGTACGTTGATTCATAGGAAGGCTATTGTGGAGCATGGTTTGTTGGATATTCATCGAAGATCATTTTGTAAAAAATTTGTATGAGAAAAATAATATTTTTGGCGGTGTTGGTTTTGGTGGGTGCTGGTTGTTCGTCAGATGCTCCTGTGTCGGATGCAGATGTATCAGCAGATTTGCCTACTGTTGAGGCACTGGGCGTTCCAGTTCCTGGTTTTGAAGGGGTGGTAGAGGAGGCGGTGGTGGAATCGGATCTGGATTCAGCCGCAGAAAAGATTCCGCAGGATCTTCCTGCGACTGAGCCTGTGGTTGTTCCCGAGCCTGCACCCGTTTCAGAAGTTACTGCAGAGCCGACACCTGAGCCAGTTGTGGAGGTAAAGCCTGTCGTAAAGTCATTTAATATCACAGCAAAGCAGTGGGATTTTGTTCCGTCGACTATCACGGTTAATAAGGGCGATACGGTGAAGTTATCAATTACAAGTGCTGATGTAACACATGGGTTTCGATTGGCAGCATTTGGGGTGAATGAAAATTTGAGTCCAGGTAGTACGGTGCATGTTGAGTTTGTGGCGGATAAGGTAGGAAACCACTCGTTTATTTGTAGTGTGTTTTGTGGGCATGGGCATTCAGTGATGTCTGGGACGTTGATTGTGAAATAAAAAACCACATCCTGTGATGTGGTGGGGGTCTTATGAGGGTAGATTGCTCAGAGCGTTTTCTAATGCATCTTGCTCTTCATCGGATAGGAAGTGACCATCGTCTGACGCGCGTTGTAGTGCGTTGAGGCACCTTTCTACTTCGCGTGTGAATGTTTGTGTTTTGATGGTTTCTTGCAGCTCGATGACAGCATGTCGTGCTTTGCGCGCTAGCACTATGAGAGGCTGGTTAATATCAGCAATTTCAAATTTACTTACGTTGTGTTCGGCTCGTAGAGATTCAACTTCTTGTAGAAGCTTGTTTACTTCTTGAAGGGCGCTTTGTGCGCTTACGAGCTCAGTTCGTATGTCGTTTGGATCTGCGCAGGGTCGCGTATCATCGAGTATCGGATGTGCAGAGACAATTTCGTCTATGCGCTTTTTTGTGTAGCGCCGTATGGTGAACCGTTCGGGTTCGTATACTCTTTTGGGTTGAAGTGGTCTCTGCTGTGCTCGTTGCGCTGGTGCTTTTGGTGGAGCAGTGTCTAACCACCCAGTGAGAAATCTGTGCTCGGTCTTGATGTGGGTGAGTGCTTGTATGGTCCTGCTTCGCCATATCTCGTATGATTCGTCGTCAGGGAATGACTCGAGTTCTTTATGCTTGAGAACTACTTCGCAACTTGTCATGCATGAATCGAGATAATCGAGTTTTTTTAGAGCGGCGTCTCTGTCTTTGGGTGGATTTTGTCGATTGTATCGCTTTTTTTGCTGTCGTTTTCTTTTCTTGTTTCCATCGCGACTTGCGTGGGCGTTCATGAGGGGCGATTACTCCTTTTCTGAATTGTCAATGAGATGGGGTAAGTCTAGTACATTTGTACACCCTTGTCAATACTTCTATAGTACGTATATAATTTTTGATTTGAGTATGAAAATGCGTTGTTCATATAGAGCAGCGCATTTTTTTATTGGCAAGATTTTTTAGAGTATGTTTGATCGCTTGAAGTACAGCCAGACGGAAAGCCACACGAGGAGTAGGAATCCAAATACGTAGGCAAAGGTAAATGGATTGTCTTGGAATGGAAGGGCGACGTTCATGCCGTACAATCCGGAGATTGCAGCGGGAATTGAAATGAAAACCGTGAAGATAGTGAGAACTTTCAAAATTTTGTTTAATCGATTTGATGATAATACAAGAATGTAGTTTCTGATGTTTGAGATGGTACGTAGACTGGAGCGACACATATCTGCGCCTTGGGTACCTTCAATGATGAGGTCCTCAATGAGGTCTTTATCATCTTCAAAGAAATCGAGTTGTCGAGTCATTCGTTCATAGACGAGGTTCATGTAGTGATACGACGTAACGAACGTATTAAGGACGTCTTCATACTGAAGCAGATCGGTGACGTGTTTTTCTTCGAGGGATTGGACGATATTTCTTTCGCCTCGAACAGATTTAATGATTCGACGAGTGACTTTCTCAAATTCTCTGTTTACGAGCGACAGCATGGTGATGAGTGATTTGAGTTTTTGGGTTGTGATGAGTTTTTCTGTTCCTTCCATGATTTTTTTGAAAAAACGAGGCTCAATTCTGGAAATGGTGATGAGATTGTCTGGTGTCAGAATAATGAGCAGTGTTGAAAGCTCATGTTCGAATTTTGCAGGCATGATGTTGACGTAGATGTAGTGCACGCCATCTTCTTCTTCGATACGTGGGAGCTCGAAGTCATCAAGGCCACCACGAACGTTAAATTCATCCAAGCTGTGTGTTTTTACGAGTTCAGTGATTTCTTCGTCTGATGGATTGATGGCAGAAATCCACGCACCGCCTGATAGTGTTGAAACTTCCTTGATTTTTTTGTCGCGAATGGTGCGTTTGTAGTATGAAATCATAGGTTTTTGTGTGTGTTTTGAGTACTTGATATTAACACGAAAAAAGCCTATACTCAAGCTAAACTTAGTTTAGTTTTATATTTAGAAATATGATTAAAAAAGCAATTATTCCTGTAGCTGGCTTTGGGACTCGTTTCTTGCCTGCGACTAAGGCGCAGCCTAAGGAGATGCTAACACTTGTAGACAAGCCAGTTATTCAGCATATTGTTGAGGAGGCGGTTGCAGCTGGTATTGAGCAGATTATTTTTGTGACGAGTTCAACCAAGCGAGCGATTGAGGATCACTTCGATCGTAATTTTGAATTGGAATATCGTTTGCGTCAAAAAAATCGAAAAAAGGAATTGGGACAGATTTTGGATGTATCTGATTTATGTCAGTTTGCGTATGTTCGTCAGCGTTCTCCTCGTGGAGACGGACACGCGATTTTGAGTGCAAAGGATTTTATCGGAGATGAGCCGGTGGCTGTGTTGTTTGGGGATGATGTGATTGATTCAGAAGTGCCATGTTTAACGCAGTTGATTGAGTGTTACGACAAATACAAGTGTCCGATTATTGGGACGATGGAAGTTGATAAGACAGAAACCGGAAGATTTGGTATAATTGAGGGGTCTCATGTTGATGATCGTACGCATC
>CAZHXK010000013.1:1530-22476 GCA_964536565.1 uncultured Gammaproteobacteria bacterium | reverse complement strand
TTTTGTCACCATAGGAAGATCGTGCAGCCTCCAACGTCGATCGTATCTCCGTTGGATGATGACCATAGTCAGAAACAACCGTAACATCATCATACGAACCCACAACCTCAAATCGTCGCCAAATCCCATTATAACCCTCCAAACCTTTCTTCATCGCATCTGCATCAACTCCCCACTCCGCAGCCGCCGTGTATGCCGCCGCAGCATTCTCTCTGTTGTGCTCGCCAGGTACTTGCAGCGAAATATCATGAGCATCTATAAGTGATCCACTAAACTGAGCCTCCTTTTTATCTGTCGACAGCTGATGCACAATTGCATCCCGTTCCAATCGCACCAATACACCATCTTCTGGAAGTGTATCAACAAACAACTGAAATGTGTCCCTGATATGATCAATATCCTTATAGAAATCCAAATGCTCTTCCTCAATATTGGTGATCACAATCATCTGAGGTGACAAATGATTCATGTGTCCGCGATACTCGCACGCCTCTACTATAAATACGGAATCATCAACAGCTGAAAGTCGAATATTTCCCTTCTCAAACTGTGGCACCTGCGAACCCACAATAACCAACGGATCCAATCCAGCAGACTCACACAACACACCAAGCATCGCTGTGGTCGTACTCTTTCCATGCATTCCGGTAATTGCAATCGTCGGTCTTGTTTTTGAAATCTCCCCCAACACCTCAGGATAACTCAATTGCGGAATTCCCAATGTTCGAGCTAGCACACGTTCCGGGTTCTCCTCTGGTACAGCCGGAGAAAATATCACCACATCAACATCCTTTGTAAAAGCATCATCCGCATGGTTTCGCGAAACCTGTATTCCCTCGTTCTTGAGTGCTCCAATTAAGTCAGAGTCTGCCACATCAGAACCCGATACAACTGCACCACGAGAAACAAAAAAACGCGCAATCGCAGAAACTCCGATGCCACCAATCCCAATACAATGTACTCGTTTAAACTGTAATATGTTCATAATAGATATTAAGTCTTCATACTAACACGAAATAGTAATTGATAAAATCAAACTATACGCACTCATAATTGCATACTACTCTAATCACAATACCAATCTAACAACCCATTTAATTTCACAAAAAACCCGCAATCCGATATACTTGCTCCCTACGCATTTAACCTGGATGCATATGAAAAATATCGCTCAATACGATCCAAAAACTCACGCCGCACTCACCGCAGAATTGACTCGACAACAGACGACACTTGAAATGATTCCATCAGAGAACTTTGTGTCTATGTCGGTACTTGAAGCACTGGGTTCAGTAGCAACAAACAAATACGCAGAAGGATATCCCGGAAAGAGATACTATGGAGGTTGCGAACACATCGACACCGTTGAACAACTCGCTATCGATCGAGCCAAAGAATTGTTCGGGGCGGACCACGTAAACGTTCAACCACTCTCAGGCGCACCAGCAAACATCGCCGTATACTTCGCACTCCTTGAACCTGGCGACACTATATTAGGAATGGACCTCAGCCACGGTGGTCATCTCACTCACGGACACCCTGTCACACACATGGCGAAGATTTTTAATTTTATTCGATACAAAACTAAAACCGATACTGGTGAAATCGACTTCGATCAAGTTCGTGAAATGGCACTCGAACATAAACCAAAATTAATCCTTGCCGGGTACTCAGCATACCCTCGAGAACTCGATTACAAAAAATTTCAGGCAATCGCAGATGAAGTTGGAGCGCTGACTATGGCAGACGTCGCACATATTGCCGGACTCATTGCTGCCGGTGAAATGAACAACCCCGTACCCATCTTCGACGTTGTAACTACCACAACACACAAAACTCTACGAGGTCCGCGAGGCGGCATGATCATGTGCAGAAAGAAACATGCACGCAAAATTGATAAATCCGTCTTTCCTGGTTTCCAGGGAGGTCCTCACGAAAACGCCATTGCGGGAAAAGCAATTGCATTCAAAGAAGCTCTTGAACCCGAATTCAAAACTTACGCAAAACAGATCATACTAAATGCAAAGACTCTTGCCGCCACGCTGATCGAAAAAAACTTCGACTTGGTTACAGGAGGAACGGACAATCACCTCCTTCTCATTGATGTGACAAATAAAAATATGTCAGGACATCAAGCAGAACAAGCGCTCGACGCAGCAGGCATCACCGTAAATAAGAACATGATTCCCGACGACCCACGCTCACCACTTGATCCGTCCGGCATCCGACTCGGTACACCAGCACTCACCACTCGAGGGATGAAAGAAAACGAGATGAAAACAATTGGAAACTGGATCTCACTCGCAATTGACAATCACGACAATCCCGTGGTATTAGAACGTATTAAAGGAGAGATCGCAGAACTCACTGCACAGTTCCCACTCTACTCAGAACTATCATAAGCCAAAACCAATGAAAAAAATTGACGGTCGTGCACTTGCTCGACGCATTCACGAAAAAACAAAAAATACGATTGCACAAACCGGCGTGACACCCGGCCTTTCCGTCATCCTTGTTGGTGACAATGCATCATCGAGGCTCTATGTCGGACTTAAAGAACAAGCAGCCCAAGATGCAGGCATTGCTGTCACAAAGCACTTTTACGACGGCGACACACCCGAAGCGGACGTCCTTACTCAAATGAGAGTCCTCAACTACGACACCGCAACACACGCTATCATCGTGCAGCTACCCATGCCGAAACAGATCGATCAATATCATGTTATCGCAACCATGGATCCAGCTAAGGACGTCGATGGCTTTCATCCAGATACCATTTCACTATTTCAACGAGGTGCAGAAACACACACACCAGTACTAGTAAAAGCTATCATGGCTCTCATTCATGAAACCGGAGAAGCAATCGCACACAAAAGCGCAGTTATCTTGGCAAACAGCACAACCTTCGCTGATCCTGTCCGCATTGCACTAGAAAGAGAAAAGGTGCATGTAAAGATCTTTGCCCCCACCCCTCAAACAATTCCGGCCAGCACAAAAGAAGCTGACATTATTATTACTGCTCTCGGCAGACCGCACACAATCAATCGAGACATGGTAAAACCCGGAGTCATCATTATTGATATCGGCATCACCACACTTCCAGGAGGAAAAGTCGTCGGTGATGTAGATTATCAAAAAATGAAGGACATCGACGGATTTATAACACCCGTCCCCTATGGCGTTGGGCCCGTAACTATTGAGATGTTACTCTCAAACACAACAGAACTCGCACTCAAGCAAGCCAACACACATGAAAAAAGTAACTAACTCAACCGAGGAAACCATCGCACTCGGAAGAAAAATCGGAGCGTCTCTGCATGGCGGAGACGTTGTTACCCTCACAGGCGATTTAGGTAGTGGTAAAACAACATTTACTAAAGGTATTGCACAAGCTCTTGGTGCAGAAGGTATGGTGACTAGCCCTACATTCACACTCATCCAAGTACACCCCATCAAAAAGACTGGAGAACAACTCGCACACATTGATACATACAGAACCGAATCAATTGAAGAATGCATTAACGCTGGCATTACCGACATGCTCTACAACAAAAAAACCATCTGTGTGATTGAGTGGCCAAGCAAAGTCAAAACGCTTCTCAAAAAACAGCCCATTCGTATTGAACTAAAAAATGATGGGGAGTCACACACCATCACATTTCCAGACGACCTACTAAAAGAGACTCATATAACAAAAAAAAATCCGATCGCCTATTGGTTGTTCTTCATCATCATGATCATGTTCTACACCCTCCTGTACCAAGCGGTTACAAAATAAGTTCAAAAAAGCTCCGATAAGGAGCTTTTTACTTCTTGCTATTAAACATGCCTCCAGCACTATCAGGACTATATGGAATATCAATCGTCGACGAAACAGACGGAGATGCCAAAACAGGCACAATAATCATTGCACCCATCGCCATCAATACAAACAAGACTGATGCGACAAATATTCGAACTGAATTATCTTTACTATCCATATTAAAAGTGAGCCCTTCTTACATCACGCCAACCTATTTGTCAAGAAGCCCTAACTTCTTCTTCAAATCCTTGATCCGCAAATAAAAACCCTTTGTATGAATAGAATTGAGACCCAATTTTACACTATCGTAATGATGCATCCACTCGTGCAGCAACGTATCTATGAAGGTTTTTGCTGCTAAGGGTTGCCCACGAACCGCCGTTCTGTTCTGTATAAAAATATACTTCTCATCCGGTTTGTAATACCCGTATCGTTTATACACCAACCTTCCGTTCTTCTTCTTGTGATATTGCTTGGTTCCCGAAATCTCTAATTTTACTATATCCACACGAGCACAATCAGCGAGCACATCAAGCAAATCATCCGACAAACGCTGACGCTCCTCCTCGTGAATCGACTCTAAAAGCGCAGATGCAAGATCGCACGCATCATCATGCACACGAAACTTTACTTTCGTCATGACACACGATTTCTGATAATTATTCTTCAAGAAAAACATATAAGCCCATTATATACGATAGGACCCCGACAAGATATACACAACACGAGACATCCGACCGCGATGAATAATCGACTCTTCCTAACAAAAAAAACTCAGCACTATGGCCGAGTTCGAATAAATACAAGCACGCTCAGAACAAATAAGACTGGCCATGAAGATGAAGAAAACGGTGTACAACCACAACTCTGCCTAACCTCAAACTGTGTGGTATTAAGCATACGATCATCCATCAGAGCAACTACACCATCCCGCTCATCAGACACCAACTCCACTGGCGCGGGATCATGAGTATCAGAGATACACACACCCCATCTGCACGAGCTCATGCAATACTGAACACCATCGTCACATGCCCGCGAACTACGAGGCATACAAGAGCCCTGACTGAGACACCTGCCCTCCTCCCACTGACACGACTCATCACACACAACCGTACGATTTCCACACAACTCACATGACTCATCAATGGTATCACCAGGATGGCAATCGACTATGTCACACGACATCGGATAGCGAACCTGAGCTTGTACGCACAACACATTACTTTCACAATCCCCCTGCGGACCCCATACACCATCAGGTGTACACACGCGCATGCGAGCAGAACACATGTGATCACACTGGTCGTAGTCAATGACGCCTGGAATACACTCTGTACACTGACCATCTATACAAGCACTTCCAAACCCGCACATACCACACGAATCTCCACACCCATCACTCCCGCATTCCGCTTCCATGCAGTCGCGAATACAACACGAGCCATCAAAGCACACCTTTCCAGCACCAGCACAATCTATAAAAGGCATATAAAGCATACCGCATGTATTTGCCTTCCACAGCACATCACCCACACATTCGCTTCCAGCTGGCTGCACCCAACAAGCCGCACTAGGTAACCCCATCCAATTACATGTCATGCCTTCAGGACACACATCAACATTCGAACAGCCTTTCGGCAGACACATACCTCCGATACCATCGTACCCCAGACACACATAACCCGGCCCACACTCGAAACTCTTCCAGCAAAAACCACATAACCCAACTGGTTTAACACATACCTCATCAACACACGCCAATCCATCTACACAGTCGTCGTATGTCACGCACCCATCAATCATCATCATCTGTGCTATTAATACAAAGAACATCTCAACCTCCTCTAGATGCCAACATCCTATTAAAAAACAAGCCTGATGTACAGACCATCATATACAACAAAAGAACGTGCCGATTAAGCACGATCTTTTATATGATCTCACGGAGGAATCTCTCGATACCCCCGAATGGAGCGATAGCGGAAAGAGAGGGGTGGAACCCCGATTATTGGTGGTAAACAAAAAGACCTACCAATTAAGGTAAGACTTTCTATATGATCTCACGGGGAATCGAACCCCGATTACCAGGATGAGAACCTGGCGTCCTAACCATTAGACGATGAGACCTTCAAACGAAAGCAATGATACAAAACAAAACCACTCTCGTCAATCAACTAATTCCATGTCTCGTCTTGCCTGCAAAGCAGTTGCCCCGCAAACATCGGATCCCCCATAACCTCCATAACAGCCTTCTCAATACGCACACCCTGAGAACCCTTCAGAACCACCACATCACCCTTTGATAATTTATCTTCCAGAAACTTACCGGCTTCAACAGCATCATCAAACGAAGCGATGCTGTCCTCAGGAAACCCGTGTGTCAAAGCTGCGTCAGCAATAAACTTCGCACGCTCCCCTACGGTAATTAAATAATCAACACTGAATGCCTGCAACCTCTGCCCAATATCCTCATGTGATACACGCGTAATCTTTCCCAGTTCAAGCATGTCTCCCAACACAGCAAACCTACGCGCCCCCTCAACAATGTCTACCTCTCGAAGTGCATCCAAAGCCATGACCATCGCAAGTGGCGACGCATTATATGTATCATCAATCAGTATGGTGTGCTTCACTCCCGGCAACAAACGCATACGCCCACACGGCGCTTCAAACTTCCTCAAAGCCTCCGAAATCTCAATTACATTCATGCCATGCGCAACACCCACTGCAGCACTAGCCAATGCAGCCAACACATGAGGCTGACCCAACACACCAGGCAACACAACCGGAACTGTCGCACCTTCATGCATCAACTTAAACTGCACTCCTGTCGGAACAACCATGCCACTGACTGTCTCATACGCAATCGACATATCGAGCGCGCGAACAGTCGCTTCATCAGAAAACCCATACGTCACAACCTTCCCCGCAATCTCATTTTCCAAACTTCTCGTATGTTCATTATCTGCGTTTAAAATAGCAACACCGCGATCAGACAAACCTGTCACAAGCATTCCCTTCTCCTTCTTAATACCCTCAGCGTTATGAAAGTATTCGTAATGAGCCTCACCAATTGCAGTAATAACCCCAACATCCACTGGCGCCAAAGCAGTTAAGTATGCGATATCACCAGGACGATCTGCCCCCATCTCCAATACCAAAACCTCAGGAAAATTCTTATCTTTCCACAACAACATGCGCACAGCCTTGGTAAAGATAAACAACCATCTCAGAATCGAACGCCCACCCGACTTCATACCAATAATTGTCAGAGGTACCCCCATTTCATTGTTATAATTTTTAATCGTTCCACCAACCCTGTACCGTGGTCCAAGCACCGCAAGAATGGCCTGCTTCGCAGACGTCTTCCCAACCGAACCCGTAACACCAATAACACGAGGCTTATATCGCCTCAAAAGCATTTTTGTAAGTAACCCCAAAATACGCTCAATCAATCTTTTCATAAAATTAGTTGTCAGGCTGTAACTGCAGATACTCTACCAAAAAAGCAGAGATTTTTCCAAATGTTGGTGCTGCCGTAGAAGCAGAAAATCGTTCATTCGGGTTTTCAAACTTCACGAGCATCACGTATTGCGCATCATCCGCCGGGCCATACCCAATAAATGTATGATTAAATTCTTCTCCATACCCCCCACTCTCATCAGCAATCTGAGCCGTTCCTGTCTTACCAGCAATGAGGAATCCCTCTACACCCGCAGAAGTTTGATGCCCATCGTCAACGACTGAAGCAAGCATAGATGAAATCTGCGATGCTGTCCGAGATGATATCACCTGCCGAATTTCCTGTGGTTCATTTACTTCAATCGATCCATCCGGATATTCCAATGAGTGAACAATCGTCGGCTTCAACAACTTCCCATGATTCGCCAACACAGAAAAAGAAGTTATCAGCTGCATAGGCGTCGCGGTAATTCCCTGACCAAACGATGCAGTCGCAAGAAACACCTCACCTCTTTTGTATACATTCTCAATCGTCCCCGTCACTTCAGTATCAAGTTCTAATCCTGTTACCACTCCAAAACCAAAATCCTCGACATACTCAGAAAACGCAACACGCCCTACGCGCCGAGCCGCAAAAATCGCCCCGGTATTAATCGAGTCAACAAGAACCCGCGTCATGGTTGAGAGTCCATATACTTTGCCTGCAGCATTTTTAATTCTATATCCATCTATTAATTCAAAACCTTTATCGGTAAACGTTGTTTGCGGCTCAACTTGTCCCAGATCAATAGCAGCTGCCATCGTAATCGGTTTGAATACCGAACCAGGCTCATACGGCGTAAAAATTGACGCATTGTTAAAAACCGATATGTCATCCACCTCATTGTAATGGTTCGGATCAAAATGCGGAACATTACACATAGCAAGTACCGACCCATTTCTCGGATCCATAATAATAAGCGTAGCACTCCTCGCCTCGTACGAACGCATATCAGTAACAAGCACATCACACGCAAAATTCTGAATCGAAGGATCGATAGTCGTAATCACACGAGGACCATCCTTCGCTGGCTCAATTGATCGCTCAGCTAGCGGAATCCATGCTCCAAAAGGATCTCGCTCGCCAGACAACGAACCAACTTCTCCAGCCAAAACACGATTGAAGTACCCCTCAATTCCGTACTGACCCACACGCTCTTCATTCTTCATCTGTGTGAACCCAGTCAGATGCGCTGCATTAACAGCCTCCGGATAAAATCTATGAGGCTGACGAACAAACCCAATTCCAGCTAACTTCAAATCCTTTAACATGTCCGCCTCAAACTCAGAGATCGAATTAAACAGAGGTTCATACGGATCCACACCAATCTCTGACATCCGGTTCTTCAGTGCATCCTCTTCTTCTTCGGACACATTCATTACACCAGCAATCTGATGGGCCGCCTCAAATGGATCAACCAAACGCCGTCCATCAGCAAACACCAAAAACCTATCCTCGTTCAAAATTAACGGAACTTGCGTCCCATCTTTCATGGAACGCATAAAAACCTCTCCCCTCACCGGAGTAATTTCAGCAGAAAGTGTTCGCCCACCGAATGCCATCTCCCTATACACATTCATATCAACTACTTGCAGAATAAACAGACGCACAACAATCAGTGACATTAAAACACCTATAATGACAGCAAAAACAGATGTGCGTAGCGTTACCGATGTTGGCGCACGAAATCCATCCTTCACCCTGCGAGATTTGTGATATAAACGATATTTCATGAGGTGCTATATATAGATGATCCACAAGTATAGTAAATTCAGCGAATTTCCGCCAGCAACACCGAACTCAATACTCCGAATATTCAGTCAAATTTACATACAATAAGGCACACTAGAAGAAAAGGTTGTAATTGAACACAATCATCCACTTATCAAAACCCCAGCCATTGACAAACTCCCTAAATTCTGTTAATTTATAGGCTCCAAAATGCTCACATATTAGAACCACTCCGAAGGGGGTGGGATTGCATTGCGGATCAGTTCCTTACAACCAACTTCATGTACAAAAGGAGAACTCATGAAATTGTTTGCTCAGTACAGTTTGATTCCTGCGCTGCTTCTTGCAGCATCCACTGCGTCTGCTCACACAGCTGCCGAAGTTCGTGCACGCGTTGATGCCACACCGTATGGTGATGTGCAATCCAACCAGTGCGTTCAAGTACCCCGCATTACGTGGGGTGGTGAACTCGCGACCTTCTACGCCAACGGTACAGATCATCGCACGACGTCCGGTTCGTATTTCAACGAACTCGGCATCTGCGTCAATCTCGTCCCCGGCGACGACGTTGTAAAGCAAGCCATCGATTTCAAGTCGGGCAAATCGCCTTTCATGCGCGTGACCTATCGCACCGCTTCCGTCTTGACGGAAATGCTGTGTAAGGATCCACGCACATGCCCGGTCGTCCTCTTTCAGATGACGTACTCGGTTGGTGATCATCTCGTTTCTCGAAAGCATGTTGCTACTCCAGCTGATTATGCGAACACTTCGTGGTGCGTCCAAATTCCTGGTCCTCACATGGGCCTGGTGCAGGACTCCCTCGAAAACGTCGGAAAGAAGTGGAATGACGTGAAGATCCTCGATACCGACGATCTGACCATCTCCGCTGATTCACCGGCCAACAAATTCCGCGCAGGAAAGCAATGCGATGTCGCTGCTGTCATCACGCCCGATATGGTCGCCCTCGTTGGCGATGGTGTCGGAACTGGTGCACTGGAGACCGTAGCTGGCGCCCATGTAGTCGATTCGACTGCACAGGCATCCCGCTCGATCGCAGATGTCTACCTCGTCCGCAAGGATTGGTACGACACCAACAGCAACTTCATTCACCGCTTTGCCGCCGGTTACTTCCGCGCGTCTGAGTGGCTGAAGGGAAATGCAAATGCTCGAAACAAAGAGTACTCGAAACTGATTCGATTCGCTGCAAGTAAAGCTGTCTTTGATCTTCCTGATGGAAATCCAACCGAGGCTGACGGTCTATTCCAAGACTGCAATCTCGTTGGCGCTCCCGGTTCCAAGCTGTTCATGGACGAAACCAACACCCGCAAGCCGGGCTTTACCCAATTCAATCGAAAGGGTATGGACTTGGCCGTTGCTTCTGGATTCGCAACCACTCGAGTTCCCCTTCTGAAGGGCGCGCTCGACTGGACCAAGATTCACAAGCTCGGTCGACTGAAGCTCACTGGCGTCCGCACGACTCCGCGTTTCAACGCAGAGACGGTCGGCGATGAACTAGCAGCCCTCGAGGCTGGCGGTTCAACTGATGCGCAGAAGTACTCGTTCACTATTCAAATGCAGCCCAATGCTACGGATTTCGATCCGTCGCATTACGCGACTGATCTCGACAAGACCATTCAGATGGCAGGTACGTACGGAAACGCAATCATTGAGATTCGCGGACATGCTGATAGTTACAAAGCTGTCGGACACATGCTCATGCGATGTCTCTCTAAGGGCGACATTCGCAAAACTGGCTCGACAGGCAACTGGCGATACACGTTCCGCGATGGTACCGAACTCATTCCTACCAACACTGACAAAATCGTCGAACTGATCAAAGCAGGAGCCTGTGGAGCACGAGAAGAACGCTCAAATGACAAATATCGTCCTGTCGCAGTCATGCGAGCAGCTCGATCTCTGTCACAAAAGCGAGCACAACAAGCACGAGCCGCATTGATTCGGTATGCCGCCAGCAAAGGCGTCAAGCTTGATCCATCGCAGATCGTTCCGACTGGCTACGGCATGCGTGACCCGATTGTCCCGTTCCACGGAGGCAACTCGGATGCAGACCGTGCCATGCGTGCAAAGAACTTCCGCGTCGAAATTGCGCTTATCGCTGTCTCAGCTGAAGCGCTGACCACCGACGAAAGTGGCTGGGACCTCTAGGAGCACATGATGAAAAACCTCATTCTTGGAATTCTCGTGATGCTGTTGCCGCTTGCGGCAACAGCACAAGACGATCAGAACAACGTTGCAAACGTGATCATCGTACTTGATGACTCCGGCTCAATGCGCGCAGGTATCTCCGGCGCTCAAAACCGGATGGAAGCCGCAAAGCGCGCTGCTATCGCAGGCGTCGAAGCACTTCCTCCGGGCTCGTTCGTTGGTGTCTATGCTCTCAATAAAAAGTGGGTCTACGATCTCCAGCGATACGAAGTCGGCATGTTCAAGCAAGCTGTGTCCAGCGTCCAACATGGCGGTGGCACGCCACTGGGCGATGCTATGGGAACAGCGAACAAATCACTTCAAGATCGATACAACGCTACAAATGGCTATGGAACATACACCATTCTCGTCATTACCGACGGGGAGGCTAGTGATCCGGCTGTCATGCAAAGCGAAGCCCGTCGCATTCTCAATAAGTCGTACATGCGACTGAACGCGATTGGTGTCGGTATGATTGGCTCACATATGTTAAAAACAGATGTGTGCCAGGGTTGCTACGCTGACGTCAAAGACGCCCACACGCTCGCATCTACTGTTGTGTCGATGCTCGCCGAGGATTCAGCGGATCATCCGTTGGAACTCAGTGAAGAAGCAGAACTGGCAAGAAAAAACATCGATCCCGAGCTGTTGTTCGCAATGGCGAAGGCGGTAATGGATAAGCCTGCAGCACCAGCTGCACAAAGTGCTACTCCAAAGCCAAATCGAGGGAATGCCGGACAGCCGCAATCAAACAGTCCTGATGGTCAAAATGAAGATGATAAGAAGGATGGACTTCCATTCGGATTATTCATCGTAATAATCGCTGCTTTTAGCATAGGTCTAACCATACTCTTCAGCAGTGGCCGATAGCAGGAGGTATACATGAGTTCACGAGAAGCTACTCGAAAAAGACGTGGCGACGCTATTCTATTCCTATTCCTCTGTGTTTATATCGGCGGCTCCTTCGGGATCTGGCGCATCACGCGTCCTGCCGAGGAAGTTCCACCGACGGAGCAAGAGCAACTCGCTGATGAGTTCGAAACCGAAAGTCAGTACGACCACCAAATCACGATGTGTCTCGATGCATTCAGTGGATATGCCATCGCGCGTTCCCCTGGATTCAAAAAGGCGCTGATGAAAATTGGGGTAAAGCTGATCCTCGTTGACGATCTCGCGGATTACTCCACTCGAATGAAGCGATTGATGAACGGTGGATTTGGAGGTATCACCTGTGACATTGCAATGTTCCCCATCGGGTCATTCATTGTTGCAGGAGCCAACCAAGGCTATAAAAATGCCCGAGAGTTCCCCGCCCGAATCATGTTGCTTGGCGATGAGTCTACCGGAGCAGACGCCATTCTCGCTTATGCGAAAGGCGTCTCTTCGCTGACCGATCTCGATGACGATGAAGGTATGTTCTATGCCGTAGCTAACTCTCCTAGTGAGATGCAAGCTCGCGTTGTGACCAGCACCTTCAACATGCTCAGTCTGCCGGACAATCCCTATACTTTTAGGGAGAGCATGAAAGACGTCTTCGGCGATCTGAAGCAAGCCGACTCGACCAAACCAAACGCCTTTGCACTCTGGGAACCGTTTGTCTCTATGGCCAAACAGATCCCCGGCGTCCACGTCCTCACAAGTACCAAAGAAATGCGAGGTTGGATTCTGGATTCTATGGTCATGCGACTGAAGTTCATGAGTGAAAAACCTCAGCTAGCTTCAGACATTACCAAAGCGTACTTGCAAGCCTACTACTCCTACGCACGAACCGATGCAAAACTCATCAAACTCGTGCGAAAAGATGCAGGCTCTGGTGCCGACGCGCTGTCTGATGAACAGGCAGCCGACATGGTCAACGGAATCAAGTGGATCAACACAAGCGAGAACTACGCACACTTTGGCATCACCAAAGACGTGAACGTTCCTGTTCTTGAGGACATGATCGCCAATATCGGAAAGGTGCTCGTATCCTCCGGTAAGTTGGCCCGTAATCCTGTCGAAGGACAAGAAACGGGCATCTACACGGACAAGATTCTCAGTGGTCTCCACAAAGAGAGTTTCAATCCTGGTGTGATCAAGACGCAAATTGCGGATCTCAAGCCTAATACTGAAATGGCACCAGTAAGACACGAAGCTGCGCTTCAATCCCTTACTGATCGTCAATGGAAGCAACTACGACCTGTCGGAAACTTACGTGTCGAAGACATCGTCTTTTCAGGCGGTGGCACGACACTCTCACGGATGTCATATCCAACGCTCGAAGATCTCGCAAGTGACCTTCGATCGTATCCGACGTACTACGTCAATGTGCTCGGTCATACGCCGTCTGTTGGTAATCCTGAAGCAAACCAAACGCTCGCGCTTGGCAAAGCTCAGGCTGCCGTCGATTTCCTCATTCAAAACGGGGTCGACGCGCAACGCCTTCACGCAGACACGAAACCGCCTGACCCACAGAATCCGAGGACTCAAAAAGTCTCGTTTCAATTGGGTCGAGCAATGCTCTAAACACACTCTTGTCGCTGCCGCGTTACGACGCGGCAGCGAGGAGGATCATTCATAGGAGGTAATCCCGTGCCAAGCCGATCTAAATGGCGATGGAGAATGGCCGAGAAGATTTTTCTCTCCAAGTGGAACCTTGGTTCCCTCGGACTATGCATCCTGCTTCTCATGGCCTTTGGCCTGAAAGGCATCGTCAGTTTTATTGCGGGCGTTGGCATGTTGAGTACATTCGTTATCTTCGGCATCCGACTTCTACTGGCTGAAGACGAGAAATCAAAATCACGACTTGCAAAGCTTGGAAAAGAAACTCGAGAAGAGCTTCAACACGAACTTGAGCAGGAATTTGAAAGGGAGATAGATGTACTCGCAGAACAACTAGTTCACGATAATGATCACCGAACTCAAGCTGCTCTCCAGAAACTTCGTCGCCTGATGAAAGATCTCAAAAAAGACGATGTATGGGAGAATGTCAACGAATCGTCATCATTCAGACTCATGGGTATCGTTGATCAGCTCTATAAGCTGAGCATCGAGAAACTCAGACGCCAACTTAAAATCCATAACAGCATGGCTGCAATGGAAACAAGTGAAGCGCTCAGTGCCCTCACCGAAGAACGAGAGCACATCATACTGGAGGTAGAAGCGAATGTTGCAAAACTAGCAGCTACCATCGGAAAGATCGCCGGATTCAAAAGAGTCTCAACTGAATCTCAAGCAGGCCAATTGTGGTCTGAACTTGATGATGAACTCGAGATCGCTGCACGGGCCAATGCGAGAGTGCGACATAGTCAACCAGACCCAACATATGTCGCACCGAACATCGACCTCACAGCTCCTCCACAGGAGACTATCGATTACGACCCGTTACAGGATGTTAACGGAATATATGACGATCCCAATTCTTGGGAGAACTCATGATGCGGGGGCGCGCACGAAGCGCAAACCCACATCACCCTTTCTGCAATGTTCCAAGGAGAAAATCGATGAATCGATACGTAATGTCAATGGCAAATGCCCTACTGATCCTGTCGCTCATGTTCGCCGGCTGTGCCAAGGACGAGCCCACGCATGCCGAATCCAAACCCGAGGCTTCTCAGCCGACGGCGCCGACTCCGGCAACCAAGGCTCCGCCTACTGCCGCAACCCCCGCACCGAAGGCACCTACGCCTCCTGTCACCACAACGACTCCGAAAGCGGAGCCGAAGACTGGCAGTGTCGCATGTTCCAACCCGAACCCGTTTTCCTTCGACTGGTCTCTGTACCTTTCGTGGTCCACGGTCGGGGCGCAGGATTTGCTCAAGCGAATCAACGGCAAAGCTGGAAAGCTTGGTCCACTCGAGCAGAAATACTGCATCGATCTGACGACTCGTGAGGCAGCATACGAAAAGACGCTCGAGGCCTACGGAGCAAGTGCTACTGACGGATTGACCGTAACAAACATGGACGTACTCGCACTTGCGCAGTCACGCCCTGCTGTTGCAATCCTTCCCTCATCACATTCCAATGGGGCTGATGGCGTTCTTGGACCAAAGAGTATTGCCAACATGGCTGGCCTCGCTGGCCGAGATGTTCATGTGCTCGTTGCAAGTGTCTCGGAGTATGCAGATGTGCGCTGTGCGCAGATTCAGGGCGTCGATCCCAATTCGTACAACCGAAAAGAGATGATGCCCGACAAGATCGCACTCGCACTTGCTGGTAATGATGCAAAGGTCAACGTCGGTGTTCTCTGGAACCCCGAGCTCGAGCAAACCAAGCGCGAGCGCCCCGACCTACACGTCATCTGCGATTCAAGCAGCTTCCCTGACGAGATCATCGATATGTTCGTGGTCGCGCAGGATGCACTTGATCGTCCCGGTGGTGATCGATTCGCTGCCCTTCTCGCCGAGCTGTTCTACGACTTCAACACACAGCTGAAGTCTGGCGAGACTCGACCCTGGAAGGCTCTATCGAAGAACTTCCTGGATCTTCCCGTCGACACCGTCAAACACCTGGCTACCAAAACCCAAATGTATACCACTCCTGCTGAAGGCGTGGCGACATACGATCGAGCTCACCTCGAGCCGATCATGGCAACGGTTGTCAAAACGTGGACTGATCGAGGTCACGTAACGGGCCCGGTATCCATCACCTACGGTGACACGAATACCAAGAGCCATCTTCGTTTCACAACGAAGTACATGAAAGCGGTTAAGTAACAGATTTCGTAGTCTACGGGCTACACACCCACGGGTGCCTCGCACATCGAGGCACCCGTATTTTATTAAGTGCTCAATTCAATTCAGCACTTATAGAATTCAAAGCAAAGTTCATTACATATAAGGAGACAGCATGTCAGCACATAAAAAGCTAAGAACACATTGGCAAATCCTTCTTGGAATTGTCGGGTTTATTGTTCTCGTGATTACGCCGTACGCATGGATGTCGAATATCAAACACGACCCAAGCATCTGCGAAGATCCAGTCAACAAAATTAAATGTGGTAACCCGAATAACAAAACGGTTCCCAACTGGACGCAACTCAAAGAGGGATACGAGAAACTCTGGTATGTCGATCCCGACTTTCCACCAGAGTCAGGAAATTCTCAGTTCGTCGACGACGTTATTGCATCGCTGTCACGCCTTCACACATACGGCTTCATTGCAATTCTGACACTCCTCCTCATTGGAATGCACCTAGATGACAAATACTTGAATCCATTCCTAATGTGGCCCCTGAAGGTATTATCGTTCTACCCCGTTACCGCACTGACAGCAATTATCATGTCACTGGTTGGTACCGGAAATCTCATGCATCTAACGGTCATCTGCTTCGGTATTATCCCAAGTATGTTGATCAAGATGGAGCACGCCTTGGAAGATTTCAATCATCCAGAGCGGCAACTAGAACTCGTGAACAAAGGATTCACACTCGGCGCCTCACATATTCAAATGCGCTGGCGCATCAAGTTTCACATCCTTCTGCCTCAAATCCTTACCATCATCAAAATGTCCATCATCCCGGCAATCGGGTGGGTCATCTTTGCTGAAACGATTGAGAAGGGTGAAGAAGGATTTGCGATGGGATGGGAGATGTATGAGATGGCACGGAAGCTCGATATTTCCGTTGTCATGTGGTACGTCTTCGCGATTGGCCTGTACGGATTCATCTGCTACATGATCACGTCATACCTCACCAGAGTGCTATGCCCATGGGATACCAAACCCACCATCTTCAACAAGCTCTGGAGGTCCCTGAAGAAAGCCATCCTCGCAACCGCGTCGTGGAAACAATTCCGCACATGGGTACTCGATAGGACAGAAAAATACACTGCCCCGTCACATGAATCTGAGAGCGGTGTACAAAACGATGTGATGCTCGAGATCGGTGATGTTCACCATCAATACGGACAAAACAAGGTTCTACATGACATCAACCTGAGAATTGTAAGAGGTGAAATCAATGCCCTCGTCGGTCCATCCGGCTGTGGCAAGAGCACACTCTTCAACATCATCCTTGGTACACTTCGTGCAACACTTGGATCAGTCAAGATTCACCACCCCTCGTACAATCAAGGTGAGGGTGAAAAGGTCACAGGCCCAGGTCCAGACCGTGGAGCTGTCTATCAAAAGTATCGACTCAATCCAAACCTTACGGTTCAGGAAAACGTCATGCTCGGTCTTCGACTCAAGCATCAAATCTGGAAATTCCTGTTTCGACCACCTCGCGAACTTGGCACATACTTCCGACACGCTGATGATGCAGCACTGCTCCTCAAAAAGCTCGAGCTTGATCACGTACTAGAATCCTTTCCCAAGGATCTCTCAGGCGGACAGCAGCAACGAGTATCAGTTGCCCAAGCACTCATCATGAAGCCGAACATTCTGCTTCTAGACGAGCCGTTTGGAGCTTTGGACGAAGCACTCCGTGAAGATGCGCAGCGACTCCTCCTCACACTGCGTGAAGAGAACGTCACCGTCCTCATCATCACACACGAGATCAATGAAGCGATCTTCGTTGGTTGTCGCATTCTCGGCCTATCCCAATATTGGAACTGGGCTGAGCAAGGATTCGACTCATGCCCAGGTGCAACCATTATCTTCGACAAAGTAGCACCCCACTTCAACCCCGACGACGAAAGGGACTACACACAATTCGTTCCGCTCAAGCGCGCAATCAAGCGCTTCGTATACAGTGAAGACGAACTTCAACGTCATGATGAGTACGTCACATATTGGGACCGTAAAAGAGTTGACGCACAAGGAGCATCACAATGAAATTCATCTATCCCCTTCTCGCCTGCCTGATCTGGTGTACTGGGTGTAACGACCCTACCTCCGACGAGCTCGCACACGGCGCGGATTTCGATCCATCTCTCATCCATGGTGTCGTCACAGACCTTGAGATGAAACATTTCCAAGGTGACCGAGATGAAGCATTCAAAGGCAAAGTCTACTATGTCGTGAAGGTCCAAAACCAAAACGACAGCAGCACGGTCGAATGGAAAGGTGTGCCAGAAGCGACATTTAGAACCATGTCGATCGGCCTCGGACTCCCCACTCATCCTGTACTCGACAGAGAAGGACTGACTCAAATTCAAGGCGTGGTGATCAAGAAATTCTGTGATCCAGCTAAGAGTCAATTTGGTGTGGTTGTGCAAGACGCTTCGTCATTCAGCATATACTACGTCGAAATCACGCAGTATTTCACCACACTTGTTGTAGGCACAGAACTTCCCCTGCCAATTCCACTCGTGGAAATGCCTGAGGAAAATGTAACTCATGAAGACTGATATCGTCGACCTGAGAACTACCTAAACCGAAGTTATAAACAGCTAGGCCTACGGGTCGCCCACACAACACGTGTGGTTTTTTAATACAAAAAAACCGCACCCTATAGTGCGGTCGTCTCTATGAACTTTTTGGCTTCCGTCGTGCATATGCCACAAGCGCCGTCATTCGCTGTAAATCGTAGCCTGGAGCAACACGCGCCAATATCTCCTTACTCTTCAGCTTCGGACGAACAGCGGCAAGCTCACGGATACGTAACCTACCTGCCTGCGTAATCACCCCATCCTCGATGAAAGAACAATCAGTAGCCGCCACCGAACTCCCTTCTCGCTCTGCTGCATTACGACGCCTTGTAGCAACCGCAACATACGCAGCAATCTTGTGCCCTGCAGTGCCTGGATGCGGCCCAGGAATACGAGACAAAATCTGTTCTACGTTGTCCCCCTCTGCTGCTCTTTCACGAACAAACCGAACTCCTTCAACTGTCAGTTTACTACCCTCAAAAAAACTCATGATACACTCCCCTTCCATTAGTCACCCCGATACACACCTGGCTTCAACTTCCTCGACTGAAAAGAATCATACATGCGAGACCCTTTCCACAACTCAAATCTGTGAACAGATTTAGTAGACGCACATGCCAGATCAAAATCACGACGACTTCCACCTCGGTCCACATACGTAAATCGCTGATCAATAAACATACGACACAAATTCGACAACACAGACTGTACTGCTATCGCATGATTCTCACGCACCTCATACATACAAAAAAAACATCGCTGCGACCACGGCGGACGCGCATTATAGTACACGTGCATTAACTTTGTAATTCGAATTGGTATCTTCGGCAATCGCTCATGAGATGCCAGTACTGGCTCTTCATTACGCCACCACTGCACGACATCAAACAATCCCTTCACACGAAGAGTCTTATGTGGATGACTCATAACGAAATCCCACAAGGAACTATATGCTTCATTGAATCTATCAAATCCCGATCGTTGAATGTGGCCTTGTACAACAGACGCCTGTGTCATGTGCTCAAGTTGACTCGCAATCCAAAACACATCTCGAAGAGTGAAACGCACCGACTGTGTACAATCAGTTTCTGAATATCCATACGAGACCGCAGCCAACAACTTCCTTACCATGTCAGGAACGAGCCACATCAACAGCGACAAGCCCTTTATACCCTCCCACACAGGATGAATGCTGCGGCCAATCGTAGAATACGTTCCAACAACAGTCCTCGGATTATCACAACAAAACTGAACGACTGATGTCATTGAAGGATCAAGGTTGTTTCGATAGCTCCCTTCAATATCCATATTCAGAACAACAAATCGTCCATGCTTATGCAGCATGATCTTAAGATAATCAACCATCTCACCAGAGTACAGAGATACTCCCCAACCCTCTTCACGCATCATCTGTTGCTGCAATGCGAACGTATCCCAGTCGTTCTCAACCGACTTCACTTGATGTCTTTTGAAACCAATATCATCAATGTATGGCAACTCTCGAGGCTCCTCACCTAAGAGCGTAAGAATACTACCCTCTCTAATCTCGTCGAGCGTCAACCATGCAGCAACACATTCCTTATAAAACATCTCACGTACAATACGCTTCGCAACTGATTCTCGCATGTACTCCCCCTCATTTGTAATGATCACGCCAAACATTATCAAAAAAACCGCTACCGGTCAAGCATGAATTATAGGGAAAATCACACTCATTTTAGTAAAAAAAGATACCACACACTCCATGCCCGCAATGCACTCAAATATGCTTGACATATTCCAGATATCCATATAGGATAAATCGAACCCATGAAAGGGTACCAGGTCATTACAATTTACAAAAAAGGAGACCATCATGAGCAGATATGGAACGCAAGGAATCACATCCAGACAAACAAACAATCTTCGAATGAGACAGAAAGTTCTTGCACTCATCCCGCTACAGGCCGAGCTACTTCGACTTCTAAAAGCTGACTATGAAGAATTCCAAAGAAGAGTAAAGCTGGAACAATGGAGTCGGATGAACAACGGCTCGGCGGGACATTATGCGCGAGAGCGTAATCTCGCAGCTACAACCACATTGCGCTTGCTCAAGGGAGAAACAGTCACCACTGAAGGCGAAACGATGCGTAACATTTGCATCGCAATCAACAGACCTGATCTCGCTCAAAAGATCGAGGAAACCTGCACGAACCTTCAGAGCAGATACAAATCCTTGGCCGCGTACAATGTAGACACAGTCAACCTAGTGTTCAGTCTACTGGACACACACCTCGTGCACTTCGGCGGATTCTCAACTACAGATGAATTTGCGGAAATGTTCGATGAAGAATACCGCGAGACAGTTCAAAAAGCACTGAACCTGCAAAAAGAGGGTCTGCAGGTACTATCACTACAGCCATTACTAGGCACAG
>CAZHXK010000013.1:0-1520 GCA_964536565.1 uncultured Gammaproteobacteria bacterium | reverse complement strand
CACCCGACATTCAAGCAGAAAGTAAAAGCACACTACGACTCACTCGAGCGTGGCAGAGCACAACTCGCCAAGCAATTTCATGCTCTAACAACTCGCATGGATGTGCTATATGCGACACCAGCTGAAAAAGCAGAAGCCCTAGGATACTCAAAAAGTAAATACAATTCCGCGCGCGGAGGAAGACTAGCCAAAAATAACTACGCTGCTGTAATTGCAAAAGCGAAGGAAATTCTCGGGGATACACCGGATGAAACCATCGCGCCCGACGAGAACGCAGAAACTTCACACGCAGCAAGTGATGTGACACCTGAAGGTGACGCATCACAGAATGAATTCTCAGACTCGACACCTCCAGATGAATTCGTGATGCCTGCCTTTGACACAGCAACGCCCGAAAAAGAAATCTCGCATATCGATAGCAAACCAAACGGTTCGCAGAAGAAGAGCTCGGCACCACAAAAGACGGAACCAATCACTCCTGTGCGAGCTATCGATACAGGTGTGCCGATCGCGACCGTCGCTCTGACATCTATCGGAGGCGGAGTATCCCCAACGGGTATAGACCTGTGTCTCACTTCAAAAAGCTATATCGAACTATCGCAGAACCCTACAGAACAAACAGTTCGGTTCATCTGCGATCAAATTCGAAATACACGAGGCCTGATTAACATGCTCACCATGACAGGTGGCTTGGGCGACGTTTCTCATGAAGTTCGCGTACGCTTCGAAGCAGAAAGCGTAGAACTAGAACTCGCCATGAGAAGAAACGCAAGGAAATATCCTGGACTTCAAAATGAACTCTATGATGATCTTGCACTAGACGATGACACAAGAGCAGCATTTGCCGAAGTCCTTGCAACACAAACACCGTCCGATGATTCACAGTAAAGGAGCACAACATGACTATTCCTGACATTAAACCCATTACAGCAAGCATTGGTATCGGCACACTGACGCGCCAACACCGAGGAAAAGGTTGGCTTCACAGCCTACTCGAACAGGCGATTAAAAATCCCCTGGATTGGAACGCCACCCAGATTATGCTGCGCACCATCGACACCAGCAAACCAAAAAGAGAGCAGATGAATTGCTTCAGCGTTCTCGATAACGGCATAGGTATGAACGCTCGCCGCAGAGATCTATTTCTATCTGTCGGTGATACCAAAGAGGAAGAAGTGGAGGCACATCAGTCGAGAAAGTACGACACAGGTGCCAAGGCGATTATTTTCTCGTACTCCAAACGAGTATGGGTCGCAACCGTCTCGGCTGAGAATCCTGATCACGTCATACTCTTCAATTTCACACCTGAAGAGTGCGATCGAAACGCGATTATGGGCAAGCCTCTAGAAGTGCGAGCTGTACCAAAAACAGCTCAAACATGGCCATACCCATTCGCGACAGGAACAATGATTAAGTACGAACTTCGCAACCCAGCAAGCAAACGGTTTCGACGTGGAAAACGACTTGCACGCGAACTGGCAAACCGCCTACCTCGTACGCTCTATGACGTCATCACCGTC
>CAZHXK010000012.1:0-23347 GCA_964536565.1 uncultured Gammaproteobacteria bacterium | reverse complement strand
CCCAACGTGCACACTGTACGACGCCTGATTTTTTCTTTTCAACGGATTCACACAAGCCTAAACCGGTCACCTGTTTCTGGCGGCCAGCTGGTGCACTCGGTACAGTCGTGAAACTGTTAGGTGACAACCACAACGAACATTGTCGATCTCGTTTTACCTTAACAACAGTGTCTGCAAACGCTGCTTTTCTGAAGCAGATATTTTTGTATTGATCTGCTGTTTCTTTTCCAGTGAGACCTAACGCTCCTGCTGGTTGCACCCTAAATTGCAACTCTTCTGTTCCTGGCTTGAATTCACAATAGTTACTCTCAACACCTTGTACAAATAATAATTCACAGGCTTGTTTCTCGTCTCCTGATTCAATCGCTTCGATTAATTCCTGATCACATGTTGTTGTCTCAGAAACTAGTCCATCTTCAAAGTTAATCTCAATACCCTGATACGCCGGTATACCATCCTCAAAATATGGATAATCCGCTGCATTCACAAAACCACCAAATGCAGCCTCACTCGCCTCATATGCTCGCCCTGCAGAAAACGACTTGTTAGGATTTCGTGCATCATCAAACAACACGCATCCTTCTTCTCGCGAAACCTTCCCCTGACAAGAAGCCTTATCAATTTGTTTGTTATCAAGTACAAAGTATGATTTGTGTTTTCCTTTGCTATCTACATCAGTATGATCGATTAATTCAAAACACTGATCGTATTTTGACTCGCACATTCCTGTGTATGCGCCGTTATCGTTGTCTGTGTAATAGAGTGGATCCGTCGTTTTCCAAATACCAAACTTGTTTCCAGATTGTAGGAAGCTTGGGCTACATGGTACATCCCCTTCTTCTCCGATCTTAAACCAGCCAGAAGGAGTATTTCCACCAGCCGCACTTAACCCATCGATTTTCGCTGATTCTCGGAATTCACAAAGCCGACCCGTCGCTGTTGGATCTTTGAAGTAACTCACTCCCTGCTTAGATGTAAATGCATCACAGCCCTGAGATACAGCCTCACATAAGGTCGTGTCATACCTCTCTGGATCGTTGATGAGATAAACGGATTCAATAGTGAGTTCGCCGTCTGCAATCTGCGTAGACCCAAGCTCCGTACATCCACGAGCAGCAGCTGAACAGAGATGATCTGTCGTAAGCACAGCGCGAATTAAACGATCGCTTCCAATGATGATATTATCGTTTGGATCTTCATTCTTATCCCCCTTCGTGTTTTCGTCTGACGTGTTGTACTGCACAACCCCCTCATCTATCGTATTGCGCGTGTCAATTAAATTCTCACATCCAATCGCTTCTGGTCTACATAAGTTACTGAATGATTTCAGTGCACTCGAGTTATTTTCTGTGTCTGTGTAAAGCTCACAACCGAGCGCTGCTCCTGGTGCTGTATCCGTTTGGTCTGCATCACATGAACTTGGTGTATTCCATGAATCCTTAATGAGTGCATGGAAATCTCCTTGCGTAAGTTCGAAGTTATCGATGAACATGTTCTGATGACCAATAAATCCGATCAATCCGTCAAACTCTGCCTCAACACTATTATCAGCGATAACAAATGGACCGAATGTATATCGTTTCCATGTCGTGCTTAGTTTTCTATCTCCTTCTGGCACATCATCCGCCAAATCTTTGAGTGATCCGCCAGATCCGAATGCAACTACATCAATATCTTTGAACGCTCCACTTCCCTTCGCCCAGAATGAGAGTGAGTATGTTGCGCCCTGGCTAAATGTTACTTTTCTTGTGGTGTAGACACTCGTGTCGATCTTCAATGAATGTCCACCAACCAGCAATGCCTCAGATGAAATTGTAATGTCTTCGCTTGCAGTTGAATTAATTCCGAGCCCCCACCCTAAATCATTCGGACTTTCGATGAGTCCTTCAAAATCTTCGTTAATGACTTTATCTTGATCTGCCCCAGACTTTCCTTGATATGCGCGACATCCTGCAAATTGCGCCTGACATGATGTTGATTCTGATGGTACTGCTTGATAGATACAGATCCCGTTTGTGAATGCACCTCCGTGCGCAGTACAGTCAGATTGTGTTGCGCCGGAGCGACGCAATGGATGACAATCCTCTGATAATGTAATTGTTTTTGAGAGCAATCTGTATGAAATTTCTCCTGCTTCGTTATAAATTTCTCGACAGTCTGGATCGACGCCGTACGTACCCGCATGACATGCTGCATTAAACTCTGCGACCATGTCAGCATCTGTCGTATTGTATACCGGCATGCCGTCCAACCCTGCTTTTAAGTTGTGTAATTGAATTTGGTATCCTTCGTCAGTTTCTGTTCCTTCCCATGTGTAGAATGCAGGATCGTTAATACCAGGCTTTTCACAGGTTCGCACGAATGTGTAGTACTCCAGCCCTTCTCCACCAGCTGACTGCACATCTAAGTTGGTAAATTCATCACACCCAAGTGCGTTAAATGAACATTGTTGTGCAGATGACGGAATAAGATACAACGGAAACTGAGCACTTTCGAAATTTGTTTTTTCTTGTTTGTAAGTGTCGTATCCAACACATTCATTCGCACATGAATCACCTGAAGATACGATTCCTGTAATTGAGGAACCGCCAGTTGCAGGTTTATATTCCTGACAACCAAGCTCTTCGAATGCACACACAGGAGCATATTCATTACACCCCTCACGTGCTGCCAACTCTATCGCCTGCTCGATTGTCACAGGTAGCTGTACCCCCGACTGACCAAGTTCTACATCGTAACAATGAAGATAATTTGGAGCTATCTGTGCATGCAACTCACTTCCATCTTCTCGAATGACTCGTGTACATCCCCGGTCTGACTCAGCACATTGTTCCGCTGATCCTGCTTCGTTGAAGAAATAACTTGGAGATGGTGGTTGTGCAATTTCTGCTGGCGTATCAACGAATTGAGCATAACTTCCGTATACAAGCGCACCTAAGAACGCCTCACCAAAATCCAATGGAACAGGAACTCCTTGTGCGTCCACTTCATATTCAAGATCAACCCACTCCAACTCACCCGTCTCTGAATTGAGCATCTTTGAGTTTAAAAACCTTCTGCATCCTACATTTGATGCATCACAAATACTATGGTCGACTGTTGTAGCGAGATATCCAGCCTTCTTTCCTTTTCTGTCGGTGTATACCTCGCAACTAGCGAATTCAGCTGGACACTGATCTGCGCCAATATTCCAAGTGTTTTTCTCTGCGATACAATATCCCCACGCACCGACACAGTTCCCCGACTCATCAGTGACAGGACAATCTTGCACATCAACACACACCTCGTTACGTGTGTTTACACCTGGAGCTGTAAGCGTCTGACCGAATGCTTGCGCGTTGCAGCGCATCGGAGGTGCCTTGAGAACCCAATCAGGATCGATTAAATGACAAAAAGGATGATCGATATCTCGAGCACCGTCGACATTACATTCATTAAACCCACGAACGACTGCGCCGAGTTGCCATGGATTCTGTTTTGGTGAGAGCGATGCAGCGATTTCAAACCCCGTAGGAATAATACGAGCACGTCTCAATTTTGTGAGGTTTGAATAGCAGTATCCAGATGAGAAACAGTTAAAACCCGAGTTAAGCTCATGTGTTGGCGGATATAGCTTCCAATCATCATGAAGCAACCCCTTCTCCATCGCCTGTTTAATCGTTAGAGGTTCCCCCTGATTGATAGATTGTACAGCGAGTACGAATTGCTGATCAACAACACAATTATTTGGCTGCTTGAAGTTCCCCGGACATGCAGCAAATTCATTTAACAAATTAAGTTTCCCCCCTTGTGTGATACGTGGCGTAAGCAGATCTGCATATGCACGCTGAGCTGCTTCTCGTCCTCCATATGATAAACTCGCTGTTTTTGAAGCAAGACTGTCTCCCCCTCCAGAATCCCCACCACTACCAACAAGCTGACCTAGTGTAATGAGCCCATCAGTCGTCAACTTATTGAGCATCGTTTGTGCCATGGTATTAAGGAAGACAACGCCTGTATTTACCAAAATATACTCGAGTGACTCACTCGCACTCATAGAAGCAACCTCTTCCTGTGTTTTTGCGTTTTGCTTATCTGGGGTCAATCCAAAGGCTTCTTCCGCAACAAATGAACCAGGTGTGGAAATGTTTCCAGCAACCTTACTACTTTTATCTTTAAACCCTTTATTTGTTTTACGTTCTTGTTCAGCCGCTCGTTCCTTTTGATCCTTATCATTGAGCGCTTCGCCGTAAATGTCATATACAACCGCGAGGTCATTCCCCCCTGGCTCAAAGAGCACGCTCACTTCATTCAAGACAGAGTCTGTATCATCATAACGATCAATAAAGCCCTCAAAATTATTTGAGAGTTCATCAAAGGTACATTCAGGCGGCTTTCTTTCTTTTGTTCGCCCTTTTGTTTGCCCTTTTGTGTTTCCAAGGTCATCTAAAATTCCGAGTTGAATACGAGCCTGAAAGGTTGGCCCTTGAATTGGTGCACAAAAATCCACACCCCACCGTTCCCCCAACTCATCCGCAAAATCTCCGAGCGCTGTCTTCCCCGCATCCTCAAGGTACGTATCCCAATCACTCGTAAATAACTGCGGTGCCTGACCTGACCCACCGGATCCAAGGTATACTGCAGAATCGTATGCTATTTTTTGAAAAAAGTTTTTAGCGGTGTTCACGAGCGCGACTTTTCCCGCAGTTAACAACGCATCGAATATTGCTGCGGATCCCTTTTCCCAACCCCATTTAGCCCCTTGAATCGCAGCAGCCCCAGGATCAGTAACCACCCATTGCGCTTTCGCAGGTTGGGGTGAGAATCCGAGCGCGAACACAAAAACCGCCAGTGTTGCACTTATGATGAATTTTTTAAAACCTCCAGTGATCATACTACTGACCTTGTTCGAGAGCTGTTTTGAATAAATCTACGAGCTGCTCGTCTGTGACTTGCGATAGAATATCCTCACCCACACCCTGCTCTTTTAGTATTGCTCGAATTGCATCCGGATCTTGTGAGGTAAATGCGTTGTATACTTCTTGCTGCTCAGTGAACTGTTCTGAGTTTGCTGTTTCCGTGTATAGACTAATCAATTCTTCGTCCGAAATTTGATCTATCGATGCTTTATCAGCCCCTGCCTGGATCAGTGAAGCTCGAATTTCAGCAACTGATACATTCGCATTTCCTTGAGGCGCACCACTAGATTCAACCCCACCAAGGTTTACGGCCTGCTGAGACTCAGTAACAGACAACCCAAGATTTCCCCTCGTACATGATTTCCCAACTGGACATAGTGGATTTTCTCCTCGAGCGATTTCCTCACCGTCATCAATACCATCTGAATCTGTATCTGCGATGTATGGACTTGTTTCGTACACACTTTGTTCTTCTAAGTCCGTAATGCCATCTCCATCTGTATCAAGCTTTGCAGAAAGCTGTTCTTGTACTTCGTATGAGAGACCTGCATCTGTTTTATCTGACCCTCTCTCTGGACCAGCCAAAGTTGAACCGATATTTCTTACCCCTAATACCAAAAATAGAAGCGCAAAGACGCCAAAAATTGATGCTGCCAACTTTTCCTTTGTGGCGGTGTTCATGAGCTTTATATTGTACATAAATTATAGCATTTTTTTGGTAAATTTTCTATCCACTGTTGGGGACTATTACTGCGTAACAAAAAACGGTGGTCCGTAGACCACCGAAGTTATTAGTTGCTGATTTTTGTGATACTTACCGTATCAATCCAGATCGGTACAGTGCTTTGACCGAGCACAAATGCGAACTTCGCATTCACATCAGTCTCAGTCGCAGTAAACACAATTTTGAATGTCTTCCATTCTGGTTCTATATTCAGCGAGTTGTTCAGGCCATAGATGTCCCAGGGTGGGTTCGTATCCCCCATCCAGACACGCATCGTGCGCAATGCACTCGCACGAGCAGCACACGAGACCATGTAGGTCTCCCCTGCCTCGATACTCGCGTTACTAACCAACTGCACCATGTAGTCGAATGACTGTGGTGATTTTACGTCCGTTTTCATACTACAATATCCGTCGAAAGCATCTGAGCAATCAAGAGCTATCGTAGCAGTTTCCCATTCGTGAATTTCCTTAAACCACCCGAACTCACCCTTCTCAAACGAACCGTTCTCGATGAGCCCCCCACTTTCAAGCAATGACATAGTCACATCTTCTTCTGTGGGGTCTGGTGGTGCACTTTCCGGATCAGATGACTCCTCTGGAACTTGTGGTTCAGCAGGCGGGTCAATGAGCACTTCTTCGAATATACATTCATTGTACGTGCACGACCCCTTCAGTTTTGGGTCGAGCGAGATACAGTCACTGTCTGACGTACACTCACATGTTTGTATTGCGGTGCACTCGCCCCACATACACACATTTGCCGTGCATTGGTCGCCATCCGTACATGGATTGTCATTCAACACATACCAACAACTTCCTTCATCACATACGTCGTCTGTGCATGGATTTGAGTCGTTGCAGTCTGTATTGGTGTAGCACGTACATGTAGGCTCGCCAGGCACACAGAGTCCATCGTAACAGACGTCCCCCGTCGTGCATGGATCACCATCGTCGCAACCCAAGCCGAGCGTCAACACAACCTGACATTGGCCATTTAAATCGCACACATTTTGTGTACAAACTTTTCCATCGTCGCAGTCGGTATTATTTTTGCACTCGCAAATATCTTGGCCGACGTAGCAGGTTCCCCCACTACACAAACCTCCAACCGTACACATGTCTCCATCGTCGCACGGATTGTTGTTATTGAGGTGCGTGCAGGCACCGTCTTGGCAAGCATCGTTCGTACATGGATTTCCGTCGTCGCAGTCGGCTGTTTCGCACGGATCTGCAGGAGTATCGTCCTCTTCAGTCGGATCGTCTTCGACGGCGATAATGAAGCTTGTTTCGTCCACCTCTCCATCGCAATCGTTATCAAGCATGTCGTAGGATTCTTTATTTCCCGGGAATTGCTTTGGGTTATGATCATTACAATCGGCCCATGCAGCAAATCCATCAGCATCGATATCCATGATCGAGTTTCCTGGGCACAATACCATCGAAGTCTGCTCATCACTTTCGCACACTTCATTCATGCACTGATCGTAGAACGATGTTGTTAATTGTGATCCTAGTGTACCACCAACATGTTCCAGTGCGCCTTCCTCTATCATGAGAACGTTGTCCATCGAGTAGCCTGCATATACGAACGTTTCCCAGTCGTGTATCCAACGTCGCTTCCCATTTTCCATGTAGTAGATGACCGGTGAGCCTTCTTCCTGAAAAAGAGAACCATTGCGGATGTGCTGATAGCCGGGTGCTTCTGCGTAGGTATCAAAGAGTTCGTCAGCATTGGCAGTAAGATCCGGGAATGCGGTAATGCCCCATGACAGAGCGACCGCCCCCACCCCCTTCTTATCGATACGCCTACGATAACTTCCACTTGCGCCTGGATTTCCGTAGTAGAACCAATACTCAGTCATCAATCCGAAAAGTTTTTCGACCTCAATGATGCCATATGTCGGCACATCTTTGAGCGGGAATGAGAGCGTGTAACAACTTTTCTCAAGTGGCGTGATGAACACAGCCTGATCCCAGCTATATCCGTTACCTAGGTATACGTCCTCATTCATGATGTGGTGGAGATATCCATCTTCACCTAATCGGTAGTATTCTGGCTTACCTGAGACACGAAGGATAGTTCCAGCAGGATGCCAGCGCGGTTTGTTTGAGCCGCATGGCTGACCTGAGTAGAACTGAACTTCTCCTTCACACCACACACTGACGTCGCTGTATGGATCCATGGCGATTCCGTCATGTCGAACTTCGAAATGAAGATGTGGACCGGATGAATCTCCCGTAGAACCAACTTCTCCGAGGTATTGATTCACGACGACATTCTGACCAACTTCTAGATCTGGACTGATTGATGCGAGATGACCATAGACCGTCTCCCACCCGTCACCATGATCAAGAACAATGTAGTTGCCGAAACAAGCGCATCCTTGATTGTTCATCTGACCACTCATCATGGTCGTAATCAACCCATCCGCAGCAGCACGCGCCAAAAACGGCAGTGTACTCGAACCTTGATTTGGTGCGTTGTAATCGGTTCCATTGTGTCCGTCGTATGTTGTTTCGATGCACATACTTACCTGAAACGATGTGTCCCAAGATACGCACATGTCCGCAACAGGCCCTTGCCACGTTGATACCGACCCTGCTTTTGGATCGGTATCTACATATGCATTTACCGGTGGCTGATCAAACTGATCAAGCGGAAGGAAGAGGTTTGGTGTCGATGCATGTGCATACGAACCACTCACAACCATGACGACATGGATAAGATATTTCACTATTCCACCTCGAGAGCTGAGAGCGATGCAATGATGCCGCGGAAGTCTACGTCTGCTACAGATGCATTTGTCGCATACTGCACTGAAACCAACTTGCCATTAAGCATCTGCGCGAACACACCGAAAGAACCGGCGCCTCCATTAGATGTTAAGTATCGTCCGTTTTGCCCATGAAGAGCACCGTCGTAGACTTTTCCGTCGTAGTCCCCATTAGGGAACGCGTCGTTGATGAACTCTTGTGGAGTTCGCCCCTCTTCAGCAGCAACCGTAAGGCTAGTAAAACCTTCAGCATCTTCACGTGAGAATGTAACGGCAGTATCGGTGATTGACTCAACCGGCCACCCCTTAGAGACAACAAAGCCAATCGCTTTGTCATCCAGAAAGTAGCGTAGTTTACTGTCATTCACGATTTCAACGTGCGTATTTTCAGCCGGAGCTGAATCCTGAACGACTAACTCGTCGATCAGTTGCACGTCGCTAGACTGTGGGGATTGCCCACAACCAACGCCGAAACCGGAGCCCGCAATAGCGAGCAAAATATATAATTGTTTGTATGTTGAAAGTTTCATAGGAAACCTCTAGTAGTTTAACAGTTTTTGAAAAGCTCATGGTGTCCTCCTAAAGACAAGGTGCTGCTGCTGATCTCATTTTCCACACATGTGGCAACAAGATTCCTGTCGAAATTTTTTGTTGTCAAAGATCTGCAACACTTTTATTATTACGTGTTGTAAAGTTCTAGTCAACATTTTTTATTCACAGTCTGGGGATAACGCTCTACCTCGAATACACCCCACCACAATTTACGTGTGCATTTTTTAATTATCGAAAGCTTCTGCGAGCTTCAACCAATCCTCAATCGTTAATTCTTCTGATCTCACATTGATATCGATCCCTGCTTTTTCTAATAGCTCTTTTGGATTGTCGGTTAATGCAGCGAGGTTGTTTGAAAGTTTTTTTCGTTTAAACGTAAAACCTGTTCGCGCGAGCTTGAGTGCAGTTTCCGTGTACTCTGTTTTTTCTTTTCGATCCATGCGCACGACAGCCGAATCCACTTTTGGAATGGGCCAGAATTGTTCGTGTGATACTTTGAATAATCTTTTAGGTTTCGCGAGTAACTGAACCATCACACCGAGCTGTGTCATCTTTTTAGGCTGCGCTGTAATACGACTCACCACCTCTTTTTGTAACATGAACACCGTTGTCTTTGGTGGGTTTGATGAGTTGAGGAATTTAATTATCGCGTCAGATGAAATGCTGTATGGAAGGTTTGATGCGAGAATGTAATCTTCGGGGAATTCTCGTTCATCAATATTTAAAATGTTTTCTGTGTTCCATGTTACGTCGTGTTCTGAAATAACTTCTTCTATGATCGGTGTGTGTTCGAATTTCTTTTCGATATCAAATACTTCTATAGTTGCGCCTGTCTGTGCAAGTGCTCGTGTAAGAATACCAAAGCCGGGGCCAATCTCTATAACATGATCACCTTTTTTCAGTTCAAGGTTTTCTGTGATGCGGTTTACGACGTTTGTATCAATTAAAAAATTCTGCCCGCGTTCGCGTTCAGGGTAGATGCGAATTTCTTCACATTGTTCTGCGTACCATGGTTTACTAAATGGTGTCATAAGCTATAGAGCCGTCACGGATTAATTTCAAGCCGGTCCGAGCATCGATTGTGGTAGATGGAGATACTTTTTCTAAGTCTCCCCCATCAATGATAGTCATGTCTGTCGTATCGATCTGTTTGGTTACCTCGTTTATATGATAGCACGTAGGTGATCCTGATGTGTTTGCCGATGTAGAAACAATCGGCTTCCCTATTTTTTGTACTAGTCTCGCAGGCGCCTCATGACTTGATACTCGAATAGCGATTGAATTGTCTGCTGCGACAATACCCTCGGCTAAATCAGTCGTTTTTGCTTCCAAAACAAGCGTAAGTGGTCCTGGCCAATATTGGTCCATGAGCCTTTGTGCATGTTGCGTTATATGCACATATGCCTCAGCCATATCTATATCTGCGACGATGAGCGGTAGTGTTTTCATCTTTGATCTATTTTTGGTAGCAAAAATTTGATCGACTGATACCTGATCGGTCGCATCACAACCAATTGCATATGCAGTTTCTGTTGGATAGATGTAGATCATATAACTGCTTTATTCTACATTCAATGAGATGAATTCACATGTGTGGATAACTATTTGCTTATTTTAGACCAAAAGAAACCTTACGCAAAGATATATCGCGTTTCACCCTTGCCAGCCTTTTCATCATAGTCTAGAATACTGCGCATCGCGCTTTTGGAAAAATTCTTTCTGAGGCACGACGATCCTAAAACTACACCACAGATTACGAACGGAGAGTTCTACTTTGACCACACAAAGCACACAGATCCAGAAGCTGACCCCGAAGACCATCAAGATGAGCGCCAAGGGCGATTTCGGCCAGAAGCTCAAAGAGTTGAGGTCCAGTGGCGCCACTCCGGCGGCCGTCGGTGTTCACCGGAGCGCCAATCAGGCGCAGGTGACCATGCTCCCGAAGTCGATGCTCGATGAAGCCCGTAAGGGTGGTTCGGCGCAACGCAAGATCGAGTTCGATCCGAAGTACGACTACTACGGCCAAGTCGCCAAGCAGACCGAGATCGGCATTGCCGCTCTGTCCGCTGAAGACAAGGTCGAGCAGAGCCCGGCGTTCGATGAGGTCTCTCGCGAAATCGCGACGAGCTTCAACGATGGCGAGCGACTCGCTCGTCGCGAAGGCGCCAGTCAGCTGTACGGTACCGAGCTGGACAACGGTTCGACCCGTCACATCCGCCAACTCGGACGTGGTGGCAAGACGCAGCTCGCGGCTCAGTTCGTGGATGGCCAGTTGGTCGCCACGACCGGTCAGAGCAAGATGGTCTACCGCAGCGCGACGGGTATCCGTCAGATGCTGCAGGAGAACAAGCAGCCCGCCAGTCCGTGGAACGAGATTCCGACGCCTGAGTTCGCCCGCAAGGATGCGACACTCGGCCGTGTCTCTCGTCGCCGCAACGTCATCGGCTTGAAGGACGGCCGCGTCTCGGCTGTCGAGCTGACTACCAAGGATGGCAACATCGAGGCCAGCTACCAGGACGCGATTCCCGGCGGCTCGCAGATCATCGGCACGACCATCGGTCTGCTGCCTGGTCACCGCGATCTGGCTGTCTCCGTGACGACCAACGGCAAGAAGAGCGCGACGATCACGCTCACCCGCGTCGACCAGCTGAGCAAAGATGTTCAGCAGATGATCCAGGGCTAGAGGAAAACCTCTCAGACCCGACCCCGATTCACACTCAGTGTTCTACGGAACATACTGACCCCCTGTGAATCGGGGTTTTTTTGTTAACCGCCAAAATCTCCGATTTTGTGACGGTTGACAATGCATGAAAGACCTAGCACTTAGCTTTAGAAAGCATGACCGATGAATCTGCACTACTCATACAATATCTACATATGAGCCTGGTCTTTCAGGCGAAGGAAGCTTCTGATTTTAAATCGCAGGCCATCAAATACCCCACGACTCACCCATTGACAATATATTCTAGGTGCGCTAACGTCTATGTGTTCATTTCACCAAAGATAAATGAGGACACCTCATGCTAGATACGCAAAGAATCGATTACCTCAAGCATCTTACTACTCAGAAACCTGCAGAAAGCCTTCGTCATGCCGACAATAGGAAATGGCGATACAAATTTTTGTGCGTGCTGACTAGCGGAGCACCCTTTCCAACTCGGACACTCAGCGTTCCTTCGTCTGACTTTGACCAGGAGTTATTCGAAATCCTTGGGATGAAGAACCGTCGCGCAATGACGGAATCTATTCGATCAAATGTTCAACTCAATACAGTTGGAATTCTACACTATGTACCAGGCAAGACTCGAGACAAAAGCGTGTACTCATGGGACCCTGACTATGCTGCGAGAATTGAACAAGAGCTTGAGGATTTTCTTGCAACGCAGGAACCCGACGTACAGCCACCACCTGCTTTTCTCGATCCTGTGATTGATGATCCTATCGATGAACCCACTGCACCAGCTCCGGATCCGCCGCCAATACAAGCAGATTCAGACAGCGACACACCACTGACCGCACAAGAACTTACTGAGCGTATCGATACTGCCCGCACACTATGCGAGGCAATCCAGACAAGACGAAAGGGATTTGAAGCAGCAGAGTCTGACTGCGAAACTGCTATCGAAGCAGCACAGCTTGCTATCACAGAGCAACAGAATCTTCTGGAAGCTCACCAAGACAGTATTGCGGAATGCACCGGAGAACTTAGGGAAGTGCAGACTCGACTACAGGATCTCGAATCCCAACTTGCCGCACTATCTAAAGCATCGCAAGAACGAATGACAAACCTGCGAGCCCAGCTTGATGCACTTGATCCAAGCCTGCGAGCAGCGCTTATCCAGCAGTACCAATAAACAAACAGAGCCCCATGAGGGCTCGTTTTTTATACTTTTTATTTCTGACTCCTCAGATATCCTTCTATGAATGGCATCACATCACCATCGAGTACATCATCCGGATGCTGTGTTTCAATACCCGTCCGCACATCCTTCACCAAATGATACGGATGCAACACGTAATTTCTAATTTGATTTCCCCAAGCTGCCTCATGATACTCCCCTCGCAGCTTCTCTACCTCATCCCTTCGATCGCTGTATTTCATCTTCATCAGCTTTGCCATGAGAAGTTTCATAGCTCGATCTTTGTTCTGAGCTTGTGATCGCTCTGACTGACATGCAACCACCACACCCGTTGGTTCATGTGTGATACGAACAGCGGTTTCATTCTTCTGCACATTTTGCCCACCCTTTCCCGAAGAGAGATACGTATCAACTTTTAATTCTTTTGAATCAATTTCGATTTCGGACACATCTTCTAATTCTGGTAATACTTCCACAAGTGCGAATGAAGTATGACGCATACCTTCAGCATCAAACGGAGAGATACGTACTAAGCGATGTACACCATGCTCTGCTTTTAAATAGCCGAATGCATATCGCCCCTTAATTGAGAGCGTTGCACTTTTGATTCCCGCCTCCTCCCCTTTTGACTCGTGATACATTGAGACTTTCCAGTTTTGTTTTTCGGCGAATCGGCCGTACATACGCAAGAGCATTCCCGCCCAGTCCATCGCATCCGTACCGCCCGTTCCTGCATGAATCGACATCGTCGCATTATATGAATCATGCTCGCCATCCATGAGCGCAGTCAACTCCATCGCCTCGAATTGTTTGGTGAGTTTTATAAGATTATCGGCTAACTCATCAACCATATCCACATCTTGATCGGCCTCATCGAGCTTTGCAACATCCCAGACATCCTGCACATCACTCACTACAATTTCCCACTCTTCCACTTCTTTTGAAAGTGCGCCGTGCTGCTCTGATATTTTTTGTGCATTTGTACTATCATCCCAAAATCCAGGAGCACTCATAACATCTTCCATACTCTTGATTTCGGTTTTTTTATCATCCAATTTCAAAAGCTCGATGGTTGCAGCCACGCGCTTTTGCAATGCAGAAATATTTTTGAGAAGTTCATCCATGTGAAACAAGACTATCGTTTTTCACGTATTTTGTCGAATAAAAAAACCCCGACATATCGGGGCTATCCTTCAGTTTCTGCGCAGGCTATTCGCTACAGTGATACAGATAAACTTCTTTATTCTGATACCAACCACTTTTCTTTGCATGATTTTCGCGTCGAACCTCCTTGAGCTTTCCTGACTCAAAGGAGTCACTCAGCGGATGGTACGCGTACGTAATGACCATGTCATTGGGTTCATACACATACGCACTCACTGCCTGATCTGGATCAGTAAATTCTCGCTCGTGCAGCAATCTACCTTCTGCATCGTATTCTTTTTCCGATACCTTGAAGGGCAGAGGGAAGAACATTCGCTTACCACCTTCGACAACCGTGCTGTCGAAGTGCTTCCGCGACACGGTATTTCCGTATGTATCGTATGCAATAAGTAGACGCTCAGTCGGACGATCTTTACTATCGAATTCATCCTCGATTCGAATACGCCTCCCCTGATCATCGAACTCTACGATACTTTGATGCACACCTGCGCTTCCTTCGCTCACCGTATGTACGACGCTTCCAGACCACACAGAAGTCCTTTTCGCCTCAAACACCCCATCATCATCAACATCTCGCGTATATGATATCAAGCGATCTTGCTCATCATATTGATATACCTCGAATGAGGTAAACAATCCTCCTTCCGACTGACCGATCACACGCACGGTAGACTTGAGTCCAGCTCTGGTGTACGTCGTCGCTTTTGAACTGAACCATGCGGCAGGAAGCAACTTCTGACTGTATGTTCCGTGGAATGCTTCTGCCCCATCTTCGTTCAGATGAACAACTTCCATGACACACCGACCGTCGTTAGGTATATCGTCTGCCACAGGAAATTCGATTGGATCGATACTGGAACGCCAGATGGTACGCGTACATCCGTCCCACAAACCGTCGATATCATCATCCATGCCACCCTCAGAAACAAAGGTGTGATAGTTGAAGTAGGAGGGAAGCATGTGTGTAACTGCCCCGTCATTTACAAGACTTAGGTCATCATAGCGCGTATCGGTTTCTTGTCCGTCGACGTTGTAGCTCGTATACACAGCGAACAGAGGATCATCACCGACACCTTTTATCAGGTGAGCAGCATACATGATCGTGTTTCCTGTTTCTGGTTCCAGCAAACGGTACGTTCTATTTGATCCGTTCTGCTTTGCTATTGCAAATGGATCGAATGCACCCGCCTTGAAGTACTGAACATCGAGCTTGTCTGCATAACAACCAGGCTCTTCATCCAGATCGAGATATGAAAATGTACCTATCACACAGCGCTTCGTAAAAGACGCGGATGGATCGGGTACACGTAAGGATGAGTGATGCCAATCCACCAGACACGTACTTGGTTCTGATACTTCCTGAACATCAGCTACCTGCGCCACGTCTTCCTCAGATGAGCACGCAACAATACACGTTATCATCGCCACTACATACACTATTTTTTTCACGAATTTTTTCTCCTAGTTCAGATAATATTGAAAGATCAACGTCGATATTAAACCACGATATACACAATTGGTCAATACAAAAAAACGGCCGAAGCCGTTTTCCTACTGCCTGCCAACTGCTGCCTGCTGCCTATTATTACATCATCCCTGGCATTCCTCCACCCATTCCTGGCATAGCAGGTGCTGGGTTTTTTTCTGGAATGTCTGCGACGAGCGCTTCAGTCATGAGGACGAGTCCTGCGATTGAAGCTGCATTTTGCAATGCTGTTCGTGTTACTTTTGTTGGATCGATAATTCCTGCTGCAACCATGTCTCCGTATTGGTTTGTAGCGGCGTCGTATCCGTATGAACCTTGATTCTTTTTAACTGTATCAACCACAACCGATCCATCCTGTCCTGCATTATGTGCAATCTGTCGAATTGGTTCTTCGAGTGCGCGTTTCAAAATTTGGAATCCCATTGATTCATCATCTGCAGTTTCCTGCGCCCCCAACGAAGCGAGTGTTCGGATGTATGCAACTCCACCACCCGGCACGATCCCCTCTTCGACCGCCGCTTTTGTCGCAGCGATTGCATCTTCAATGCGTTGCTTTACCTCTTTCATTTCTGTTTCTGTAGCAGCTCCCACCTTGATCACTCCAACTCCGCCAGCCAACTTCGCTAGACGTTCCTGAAGTTTTTCTCGATCGAAGTCTGAATCTGTATTTTTAATTCCTACTCGGATTTGTTCTGCACGTGCTTTAACTGTCGCTTGATCTCCACGTCCTTCTACAACAGTTGTTGTGTCTTTATCGGAAATAACTTTTCGTGCGCGTCCAAGATCTGCGATTTCAACCGTCTCTAACTTCATACCAACAACTTCTGAAATAACTTTTCCTCCAGTTAATGTTGCGATATCTTCCAACATATCCTTTCGGCGATCTCCGAATCCAGGAGCTTTGATTGCAAGCGTGTTAAATGTTCCGCGAATCTTATTAATCACGAGTGTTGAAAGTGCTGTTCCATCAATATCTTCTGCAATGATCACCAATTCTTTTGCACCTGAAGCTGCGAGTTTTTCGAGGATCGGCACAATTTCTTCAACTGCTGAGATTTTCTTATCGTAGAGCAAGATGTATGGATCGTTATATTCTGATTCCATTCGAGCTGTGTCCGTAACCATGTATGGTGAGATGTATCCGCGATCGAATCGCATTCCTTTTACCACTTCATGAGATACTCCGAATGTCTGTGATTCTTCTACTGTGATAACTACGTCTTTAATATCTGACAATTCACTTGAAACCTCACCAATAACCTCAGCGATTTTCTTACCAATATCTTTGTCATTTGCTGAAATTGAAGCAACCTGCGCAATCTCTTCGTTTGTATTTACTGGCTTTGAAAGTGTTTTAAGGTTTTCGACGATTTTTAAGACCGCCTTGTCGATACCTCGCTTTACCAATGCTGGGTTTGCACCAGCTGTTACCATTTTGATTCCCTGACCTACAATTGCCTGTGCTAACACAGTCGCTGTTGTAGTTCCGTCACCAGCAACATCATTTGTTTTTGATGCAACTTCTTTTACCAATTCTGCTCCCAAGTTCTCGTAGGGATCTTCAAGTTCGATTTCTTTTGCAACAGAAACACCATCTTTCGTAATCATAGGTGAACCATATCCACGTCCGATAACTACGTTTCGTCCCTTTGGACCCATCGTTACCTTTACCGCATTTGCGAGCTGATCCAGTCCTTTCTTTAATTGGTCTCGCGCGTCTTGGTTGAATGTTAATTGTTTTGCCATAGTGATGAAAGTTAGTTGAGTACTGCTAGAACGTCGCCATCTGAAACGACTAAGTATTCCTCCTTGTCCATTTTAATTTCGTCTGGAGCGTATTTTTTAAACAACACTTTTTGACCTACTGAAACTGACATAGGTGCGCGTGATCCTGAGTCGAGCATGCGTCCTGGACCGATTGCTACAACTTCTCCCTGTTCTGGACGTTCTTTATCACCAGAGCTTGGCAAAATAATACCACTAGCTGTGGTTTCATCTTTTGATGCCGCTTTGATAACGACTTTATCGTGAAGTGGTGTAACATTCATATACGCAATATGTTGTTTAATTATGAGACTGTATTTTGCTAAAAAAACGCGTTTTTGTCAATACTATTTTTTGCTGATATTTTAGTCGATTAATTTTGAATTTTTTGGAAATTAGCACTCTTATGTGTGGACTCCTAATACTCTTCTCTCCCTTCCACTCTTGACAAACGTCTAAAAATCTGGTAAATTTGGAACAGTTTCATTGTTCTATCTGCTCTTTTATCAGTAACCAGATGATCGACCTAGGAGGTTGATCGCAGTCGTCGTAGACATAGCCGAAATGGAGGCATCAATGCGACAAGATAATCTTTCGAATTCTTCTGCTACTACTCATGTGACACTGTGGATGCGTCGAGGCAGACCTGCTCCGCGTCTAGCAGCCGTTCCCGGTGAACTTGGTGTAAGCCATGAAGCACACCGCATCTGCTTAGCGACCCAACGCGAGTATGATGAACTACGAAAACGTCTCCAGCACGATTTCGAGTACGCCACGTACCACAGTGCACCAGACTTTCGCAGTGTCACCTCCATGGCCGTCACCTTCAGACCACCTGGCTGCGTCATGCAAGCAGAACTCGACGAGCCAGTGAACCTCCAGAACGTCAATAAGGGCGCCTGGCTTTCTCAGCTGCAAGCCGAACACCTTCCCTACTCTGAGCAGCTGAATGAGGCATGGGAGGCACGACAACGTCTGTTGCCGTCGCTGAACAATCAGCTGGCAAAAGTGGATCGGTTTTTCTTTGATCATGAACTACTGAGCAAGACTCGATTCCGCATTTGTGTCGGCGCCGAGTCACTGATCAGTATGTTCGTGGCCAAGCATGACGATCCACCCGAGGACAAGCCGTTCGTGCGACTTGGCTTAAAGTCGAGCCAGTCGTTTCTCATCTTCCACAACAAAAACAGAGTCCTGCGTGTCTCTCGATTTGACCCCGCAGGTACAGAAAGACACCTTGCGGTTCAAAATAGTCAGCAGGCAGTAGCTCAATAGCTCACCAGCACACTCATGGATATGAGTGTGCTTTTTTATTTATACAAAAAAACGAACGCCCTGCATGCTTGCGCACAGGCGTTCGCTATAACCGATTCGACATAAGACAGTTGTGCTGTCAATTAATTATGTCCCTTACTCCCTCGACTCGTAAACTAGTGGATGATCCATGCCGGGTTGCCCACGGCTGGGGTCGAAATGCGGCCTATACTCGCACCTCAATTGGATTTGCATCCACACACTAATCCCGTAGAAGAAAGAATAGCCTTGAGGGTCTATCTTACATGAGGGTTTTCACTACAAACTTTCAGATGCGATGATACATGTTTCAAAGAATTTTCACGGTTTAGCTTACTAAGCCAAGAAAATTTTGAAGGATGCAACTCGCATGTGGAAGTTTTAGCAAAACTCCGCGTGTAAGATAGGCCCTCTGCATGGGTGGTAATGAAGTTAAGAAGGAGTCCTTCATTGTATATTATGCTTATTGCACCACCCGGGATATTCGGCAGACAGGACTGCCAACAACCGTAGAAAAGTATCACCCTTATCTAGAGTTGGCGGCAGTACTTGGTCTGACCTGTTGCCAGGATTCTTGCATAGACATACCTATACAACAATCGCCACAACAGGCCACACTCGTACATATATTGTTTGAAAAATAAATTGTGAATGACGCCCAGTTCACTATTCACTCTATCAGAATATGTGACCGTGTCAAGATGTAGAGCGCCGTGCTCGTTTTAGTTAAAAAAAATACAAGCTGTGTATAGCTTGTGGAAATGTCGGGGACAAGTCTATTTTTACTGATCAATTTTTGTGTTCTAGAAAATGGACATTGATTGCCATCATTATTCCAAACAGCATGATGCCTGCATACAGCGACCACATATAATGATCCAACATCAAAACAGGAGACACAATAAGGAATGAAAAAAATATCTGTTTTGTGTATCTTGAATGAGTAATGGCGTACAGCAAAGCCGCTAAGAGCAATAAGACCCCTATTCCCCACTCAACTACGATGAGCAACAAAGTATTGTGTACTGGCTGCAATTCATACCCCACTCGCTCAGGAAACACCTCAGAAACCGCGACTGTGTAATTATGCACACCTGTTCCAAATGGATACTGCCGCATCACCTCAAGCGCCTCAGCAAAGCCGATTTTTCTCTCATTAATCGAGCGCTGTTCGATATCGTGCTGTGGCTGTATTCGATTAGCAATGTACGGGTGATACAAAATAATGAACACTGCAATCACAGCTATAGTGAGTGAAGAAATTTTTCGAATGATTATACGGGGATTATCATGTTGATACAGATATATCGCCATGAGTATGATAAACGAAAGCCATGCTGATCGAGAGAAAGAAATAAGTAGTCCGATAAGCGAAAGGACATATAACGCACGACCAAACCGCTGAGACGAGCGGTCCTTTAGCGTGTACAGTGCGAGCGCAACTCCAAACACCATATACCCTCCTAAGATATTGGGATGTGGGAAACTTCCGAATGCCCGCAATAATCTTTCACCACCAGATACAACCACAGGAACACCGAGCACCTCTGGAAATTGTGCGGCGATTCCCAACAGTGATGATGGAAAGACTACTTGATGTGCGAATTGAGTAAGCGCAAGCAGTGAAACCAACATCAGACTTACGCCTAATGCCTGAATATACTTAGAGAGGGATCGAGCATGAAACAATATGTATGCCACCCAAAACGAAAGAAATATCCAGGATAGCCCTTGTATTGTGACTGCTATATCCGATGACTGCTTGAGAGCAAGTAGCACCAAGCCGAGTGTCACCATGACACCAATATGACTGCATGACTGCATGGTATATTCCTTACTGCGCCACTTCACCACCAACCAACCCACCATCGCCACCCACAACACCACCTCTGATAAATATATGAGAATACTGCCATATTGCCACACATGACCTCCAACCATGCGCTGTTGTACGATCCATACTGTTTGCCATGGCAATAAAAAAAATCCAAGAAGTGTAAGTCCATGTGAAATGAGTTTTATATGTTTATCCATATGCCAAATCGCCGGTCTGTATCTTACTTATTTCATCCTCGTACTGCTGTGAAATACGCACACGTTTATCCTCAAGATGCGTTTTGATGACTGTTTTTTCTAAGACAACACCTGTACCACCTCTGTTTTTTGCATCGCGAAGTATCTGTGGCATACGTACCATCTGTTTTTCAAAAAGGTATTTTTCTATATCGTCACTTGGAGCCATACCAAGCGTCTTCCGTATCAAACCACTCGCTGTTTTTACGGAAGGCAGATAAGTAATATTGAGTGGTCTTCGTAATAATGATGATGCCCACTCATTTTCTTTTATAAACTCGAAACGGATATGCTCCGGATCGTGCACCCAGACGAGACTGTCGGCCCAATGCGCAAAATAAATATCATCCTCAATAACATAAGACTCCATACCAAGCCCACACTCATCGACAAAAAAGGACAAACATAGAGGCGCAACATCTGTTTCACCGGGCCGTATCTTTTTTATTTTTGCTGGAAGCGCTGCACACAATCTCGCAGTCCATGTTCGATTTTTTTGCGTGACAATAAAAAAATCCGCATCGCTTTTTGTGGACATACTATCGAATGCGCAGGAGTTAGCAATCGCAACTGCTTTAACAAATGGATTCGCACGCAGTGTAGGTAAAAAAGATGTGATCCTTTTCCACGCAGCATTTCTAGCTTGATCATGTCGTATACGACGCTCAATATATTCCATCTTGCGCGCATACACACCCTCACGCTCAAAAATAATACCCTTACGTACTAAACTCTCTAGTGCTTTCTTAATAAGATACAACTCTTCCTTCTTCCCGTGTTTATATCGCACCATTTCAACGAGCGTGAGAGGTTGCTTGAGGATACCAAAAAAAGAAAGAGTCGCCAGGATGTCACGCTCGATGCTCATAACTTTGTCGGAGATACACCTTGAGGTATCGGCGGATTCTTCCTACGCTTCTCCTTCACTTCTTCAGACACCAACCCATCTTTCACTATCATCTCGGTCTCGGATATGCCAATTACCTGCGACGTATGGATCAAGCGAGTCGTACGATTCGTAAGGTGACCCATCTTTACTTCGTAGTGCGTAACGGCGTGTGCTTTTCTATCGATTACACAGTCTGTAATTTTTCCCACATCTTCACCTGACTGCGTTTTTACGGGAAATCCCGATAAATTTGAGAATGCAATATTCATAGTCTTTTATAGTAGCATGTGTAGCTGAAATAAAAAAAGGGCATGCCGTAGCATAGCCCTGTTGTTATTCGTCTCTCTCACGTAGATCACGTGGCAGTTTCTTCCTCGTAACCGCTTCGATTGCCGTAATTTGCTCCTCTGTGGCATGTCGACCGACATGCACCAATCCTTGTGGATTGAGATGTTCCCAGAACTGAGCATCCGCTTCATCACAAAGCTTCTGAATGACAACGAAGCGCTGAGGCTTTTTTAGTCGGATGCTGTGCTCAAGGTTACCCCAGTCACTCATCATCCACCACATCACGTCGGCATCTACCGGCAGCAATGCAAGCTGATCAGAACGAATGAAGCGAGCAATCCTACGGATCACATCATCTTGCAGGTGAGACCAAAACTCTGGAGGCGCCTCATTGAGATACCGGTCGAGTATACCATGAGCATCATCAGGATCGAGTTCGTTTCCCCACAACTCAGTAGCTGCAATAAATAGTCGTGGATCGTCGATAGGCAAAACCGGAACCAACACCTCAAAATCGACTCTTTTTAGTAGCCTACTGAATTCGTCCGGATCATAAATTGTTTCCCAATCGAATCGGCTCATCAGCTGACGAGCTTCTCCAACCGTGTTCGGCGAGCTTTGTGTGCCACCGATATCGTCAATCTGGATCCTGGATTCTTCATTGTAACCTGCGTTACCCATCCTGACTTTGATTTGCTCTTCATACAAAACTTCGGCAGGAAGCATCAAATTGAGTCGCCACAACCACGTCTGTATCTCATTAATCGTTTCCGCATCTGGAATGAATTCCATGTGGCGAGCCCACGTTTTATCGAAGGCCTCCATGAGCACATTGATTTCATCTTCCTGAGGTGCTGAATCTCGTTGTTCGAGATAAGCACGCAGAAGAGGACGACTGCGATTGTAGAATTCCTTCGTGCAGAGCACATCAAGATATTGCGTCGCCATATCCCACGATACAGCAGGCATACCATCATCACCATCAAACAACGACAATGTGATCGACATCAGCATCGTACCAAGATGAATTCCAAGCGGATCCATCATAGTTTCAACAGAGGGACTGCCAAATCGCTGAACCTGCCTGAAACCAGTCATCTCACACAACTGCTGCCAGGGTACATGCGCAAGCGATGCACTGCACTCAAGCTGCGCTCCGTATATCTGAGATTCTAAAGTGTTGAGCGCAATATGGGAATTCACCGATGAAAATGCAGCTCTGCGAGAATTTTGCTTCGTCACACGCTCTATGTCTTGATCACGATCATACACAACCAACGACGCGCCGAACTCCGCTGTCGTTTCGGCGCAGATAAACATGAAGTGTCGCTCGACTCCCCACATTTGAGATTCGTAGTATCGGATATATTCGGATGCAAGCTTGATTCGAGCACGAAGTGCACTAATTACTCGTTTTTCGGCAAGACGATAGATCTTGAATATTTTTTCGGATGCAAGCATCATTGCTGCACGCCGCACATCGTGACCAGTAGCGATCTCCAATCCAACAGAGATAAACTGCCGGACAAGCTTTGCTGCTTCAAGTCGTGCACCCATATCTCTCGTGTTCGTCTTGAGAT
>CAZHXK010000011.1:0-23707 GCA_964536565.1 uncultured Gammaproteobacteria bacterium | reverse complement strand
TTCTTTCCTAAGTATGGCGCTGCCGTGATTGTCTTCCAGGTTCTGTCACTTCGCTTGCTGCTGAATACATTCTCAATCACTCAATCTCCTACACTCACTGCACTCAAGGATCAGAAATATGTGTCAACATTGGGCATTGTAAAGTTCTTCGTGGTCATTGCGATTGCACCTCCTCTCATGTTGCGCTTTGGGGTGATAGGAGCTGTGATGCAACTGCTGGTTGTAATCGTCGTAAGCTCTGTCTTGCGTGAAAGAAGACTACGAAAGCAATTCGGGATATCGACGGGGACATTCGGATCACTCACTGCATTTGATGCAACGGATCGCATGATTATGAGTCGAATAAAGCACTTTGTACTTCGCAGGTAGGTGATTGACAGACTACGAGCACTGAGTGCATTTTTCTATACACTAGTTTTCCTAAACTTCAGTTGGAGGAAATCTCGACCCTTTTTAATCAAGAGTCTGTCGTAGTAATCGTACGTGAACAGATGAGACCAACGCCATGTAACGATGTTCAGTTTTCTTCTCAAATAGAACTCACGCAGCATATAGATAATGGAAAGGGCGATGATGCGCTCGATGTACACGCCGGGTAAGCCGTAGGTAGCTAACGTAAGAGGTAGAAGGGTGAATAAAGAAACAAGATTTATGAAGCCAAAAGCAAACACGATGCGTTGCAGTTTATAAGCGTAGAAGAATGCTGGTTGGCCGTAGCTCATGGCCGTAACAAGCATGCGAACCAGCAAAATTCTGAAAATAAGAATTGAGGTTTCGTATTTTGGAAAGAAGATAAGAATAAATGGCTTGATGGCAAAAAAAGCGATCGCGGCTAAGACAGAGTAAATAATGAACGTATACTTGGTAGCTTTCTGAGCAAGAATAATGTTGTGAGCTTTGTCCTTAATATGCCGAGCTATGGCGGGGAAGAGGACCTGTTTAATCGGAACGACACCAATCAGACCTGTGTAGATGTTTCGTGCGACGGAAAAAATAGCCACACCCTCAACGCCAATGAAAAACTTTACGATCCATGGTCGTAAACTCGTGTCGATCTGAGCCAGCACTGTTTGGGACATAATATCCCACTTACCATGGCCAGAAATCGTTTTCCAATACACGGAATCCTTGGAGGACCTAGCTGACCACAGCTCTCTCGTGGCACGAAACACGGCAACACCAAAGAATACATCCGTTACCAACTTCGCGGCAACGTACGCGAAAAGGGCCCAGTACAAATTAATGATACCTCCAAGCCAAAGACCGACAACGAGCGCAAGTTTCGTACTAACTTCGACTAATTTCGCAGCAGAGAGGATTTTGAATTTCTCGTATGCGTTGAGGATAATCTGGAAGATGTTGTTGATCATGACAGCAAAGATCCACACAATAAGGAGATTAAAGTTATCGCTTACGAGGGATCCAAATCGCTCGACGAGGACATCTCGAAAGATATACATAACAATCACTGACAGCGTGGTTATGAGTAACTTTATTGCAATATAAGAAGTCAGAAGCTTCTTGATGAGACTGAGTGCTCGTTGTCCACGATAGCGCGCAATATCACTAACAAGTACAGCGTTAAGTCCAAACCCGGAAAGGAGATCGACGGGGGCTGTAATAGTCATAGCGAGGACGAGTGCTCCATACTCCCGCAAATCCAAAACAGCTGTGATTATAATCACGGCAAAAAAAGAAATAAATCGGCTTCCAGAATTTGAAGCCGACAGCCAAAACGAATCTGTGATAATTTTGCGAATGAAACCCGTCATGCTAGTCGATATAGCCCAAGCTCTGCAGACGATCCTTTATCTTCTGCTTCTCCTCTTCTGAGTATGCCTCAGGTTGCTCATCTGTCGCTTCCTGTACATCACTTTTTTCCTCATCAATCATGCGCAGAACTTAATGTGTATACGTCTATACTATCCCAAAAAAGATACCTAGGCAACACACATCACGCTTTGTGCCTTGTTCAATTCATGTTCAAAATCAACTTCAATCCAAGATCTATTATTTGTTGGGACAATGTGGAATGAGTGTCCCTTTTGTGCGAGTGGGGTAAAACACTTAACCGCCATGTACGATCCGTGCTCTCCTTGCTCTAGCTGATGATCAATCATGTTGTAAACAGCATCAATGTCTCTACTTCCAATTTTTGCAATGCCGATCCAATCGCCATGCGTTCTTTCCTCAGGTAATTCCTTCGTAGCTTCAACCAGCTTACCATCCACAACCTCAACCTTCATGGATTCATCTGTCCAGTTAACTGTATCGACGACTAAGTGGCTAACCCCTGGTTCGGTTTTCATGCAGTCAGCAATAATTGAAGCGTCATATAAAACATCTGCATGCATATACAAACAGTCTTCTCCATCAACAAAGTTTCGCGAATACCAAAAAGAACCCATGGTGTTGTTTTTTTCGTACTCAGTATTCTCTATGTATGTGAGGTCATTTCCACAATGAAGCATGAGTTTCTCCTTCTGAAAACCTACAATAATACCGATGTCAGAACGCGCAACACCGCAAGCGGCTAAATTCTCCAGCGAGTGCTGTATGAGCGTTTTTCCATTTACTTTAAGCATGGATTTGGGAGTTTCCTGGGTGAGTCCTCCCATTCGAGTACCGCGCCCAGCGGCCAGAATTACAATTTTCATATGTTTAAGATATAACGGTATAAGTCAGATATAGTTTGTTCGTTGAGTGCACGTGGGTTATTTCCTAGTCTATCCAGATTCACTCCTGTGAGCATCTCTTTCACATCAAGTGAGGGGATGACAATGTCGGGCCCGATCGTGAGCAACTCCTCAACACGCGAGACTGCTCCATCGACACTATCAGAAATAAAAGACGAAACTGTCTCAATCTTATGTCGCACATATGTGGCTCCTCTGGGATCAACACAATCATCTTCTGTGACACAGTGGTTATATGCAATGAAGTAGGGGAGAAGCATAGCTACTGCAGCACCATGATGAACACCGCCGAAAATAGTGAAGGGGTAAGAAAGTGCATGTGGTGCTGTGGTGCGCGCGATCGCGATTGCGGCACCTGCATACATACTACCCAAGGCGAGTTCGTGACGAACAGAGACGTCAGTAGGATCATGCACAAGTTTCATGAGCGCATCGGGTAAGATACGAATTGCTCGCTCAGCATGCGCATCTGACTCTGGGGTGGATCTCACTGCCCAGAACGCTTCAATCGCCTGTGATAGCGCGTCAAAGCCGGCGTAGTAGCTATGTGAAAGAGGAGCGCCTACCGCAAGCTCCGGATCGATGATTGCGAAATCCGGCGCGAACTGAGGCGCATCCAAAGAAAACTTCTTGCCCTCGTGGTACACAACTGAAAATGGAGTCACTTCTGCACCTGTTCCTGCGAGAGTGGGTATCGCGACTATGGGTACTTTTTTAGTCGGGTATTCCTTGGATGAGAGGATGGAAGTAATATCCTCATCGCTATGAATGAGAACTGAGGCCACCTTAGCTACGTCAATCGAACTGCCGCCACCCACTCCAACAACAACATCAGGTTGCACGGAACGAATAGAGTTGAGGACAACTTGTACGTCCGCAGCGGATGGATGTGATGAAACACCACCATGAATAGTTACGGAGCATGTGGGGAGTAGGGCGGTGAGTCGATCGAGTAGTCCGGATTTCTGGGCAGACGATGTGCCTGTAATAATGAAAACATGTTGCGCTTTCAAAGAAGCTACGACGTGTGGTAACTCAGCGACTGCGTGAGATGCGCAGCGCACGTTTGTCGTGAGAATGTTAGTTGCGACTAACTGCATACCTCTCTCGTGAAAGCCGCGGCTCGTTCAGACGGAGTAGACTTTGGACGACCAAGATCTGATCGGGCGCCACGAGCAATGGGCATATGAATGAAGGACGGTTTGCTGTGTGTGATACAACGCTTAACTGCATCCTGGAGATCAGAGAGGTTGTGGACTGCGCTTGCCTCAAGGCCACACGTTGCTGCAACGTCTGTAAAACCAACACAATCGCTGAACGTTGGCTGACCTCCGGTAGAATCGAATGCCTGATTATCTAAAACGATATGAAGAAGGTTCGGACGGAACAGGGCCCCAGCGGTAATGAGTGTTCCCAATTGCATCATGCACGCCCCATCACCATCAATAACGATAACTGGACGTTCGGTGTTACCAGCGATACCAAGCGCAATCGCGGTGGCACTACCCATAGCACCAACATTCAAGAAGTCTGAGTCCGTAGACTGACCTTGTTCGATTCGGTACTCATACAGCTCACGAGACGTCTTTCCGGTTGTCGTGACAAAAATCGAATTAACTGGAGATGCAGCTACAATTGCGTGGATTGCTTGCTCGCGGGTTGGCTCAGTGACGAGGTACTCGGGAGGGTACACCGCGTCAACTTTTTCCATCTGACCCTTCCTGACAAGCAGCGCGTAAGGCGTCTTGTGTTCGCGCATCCATGCCATCGCTTGAGAAGCTATGTCTACAAAATTCCCCTCAGTTACTTCGGAGTAGGGAATACCTAGCAGATCAAGAAGCTCGGCTGTAATCTGTCCCATCTTGGCATGTTGCGGTTCATCTGTTGTTCCTGGTGCACCTCTCCAGCCGATAACAAGCAACGCGGGAATACGAGAGACCTCCTTCGTGCACAGAGATGTCAGTGGATTCACTATCTTTCCCAGGCCTGCATTCTGTAGATACACGCACGCGATGTCATTCGAGCTGAGATAGTGACCCGCAGCAATCGCAAGAGCCTCGCACTCATTAGTTGCGATGACGTGGTGTGGTTCCTGATACACTAACTTGAGCCACTCCTGAGTGGTTGAGTCAGCGACGCCGGTGAACATGCTAAAGCCAGCGTTCTTCAAAGATTCATGAAATGACTGTGTGTCAATCATACTGCTACTTTCTCCTTTACGGGTGACGGTGTGTTGCTGTGTACATATGCTCTCTCTGCTCTTGTCATGGCCTCAAACCCAACCATCTCCTGCATTTTGGACAGTGGAACCATTGCGTCATCCACACTCGCGGCATATCCTGCCTCACGAGCTCGTCGCATGGTTTCAGTCATGGCCTTGATCGCGGAACGAATTGCGAAGTTAGCATAGATAACGATCTTGAAACCTATTGTGCTGAGCTCATCAATTGTTGCATACTTATACTTTGTCGGAATTGCGATCATCGGTGCAGATCCATCCCATGCAGCAGCAAATGCCTCAATCTCAGATGCATCCAATATCTTAGAGTGGGGGACGATCAGGTCGGCCCCAGCCTCAACATACAGCTTGGTACGTTTGAGTGCCTCATCAATTCCCATACCAGAAATGATCGCTTCGGTACGGGCGATGATGCAAAAGTAGGGACTCTTACGAGCACTCACCGCTGCACGAATTTTAGCAGCAAACTCTTCAGGAGACTCTAGTGTGTGATTGTCTTGCGCGTAAAAACTATTTCGCTTAGGAAAAATGTTGTCTTCCATACATACCCCTGCAACACCAATCTTTTCAAATTCCGAAACCGTTCTCATGGCATTAACAGCGTTTCCAAATCCATTATCACAATCAACGATCACGGGGATATCAGTCGCATCTACCATTTGCTTCGCTGCATAGAGCACGTCAGACATCGTTAAGATATTTGCATCAGGTACACAGTGAGACGTGGCAATCTCAAGTCCAGAAGCCCAAATCGCATCGTATCCTGCTTCCTCAACTGCCTTCGCACTAATGCCATTATGAGCACCACCAACGACGATAGTTTTATTCGAATCCGCCAACAGTGAACGGAGCTTTGATGTCTGTGATTGCATGTGTAAAAAGTTATATATCTAGTCTCTAATTATATATAATTAGTCCACACGAAACAAAAATCAAACAAAACAAAAAAAGCCTGCAAAGGCTCGCGTAATCCAACTGTGGATAACTATTCGTCATCTATGTACCCAAGAGACCTCAATCGATGCTTCACAATCTCTGCATCAGCTGAGATTTTCGCATCAGCATCCTCAGAAAGAATCTCACGTAAAACATACCCCACATAGGAGGATACCGAAGGGAATCCACTCTTAATACTTTTTTCTTTTGCCTTCTCGAAAAGAAAGGAGGGGATCGAGACAGACGTAAATTTTTTTCGATCACTCATACTATGTGTAGTCTATCACACTGCCGGACATGTCATCATCTTGAGTCATACAAAACATGTCGAGAACAGTGGGGGTAATATCAAGGATGTCGACTTTTTTCGACTTCTGCTTATGAACAGTCTTCCCACCAGAAATAATACACACACCCTCACGTCCATGTAGTGCATCATCGGCACCAACAAGGTTACGCCATGAGTACAGACCATCATTGCCGATATCACAATTCGTTCCCCAATACAGATTGTCAAAATACACCATCATATCTGGAGCATTCTCTCCGAGCTCCGCCTTGAACTCATTCTTCGACATGTACACCTTTGTATTCATTGTCTCGCCACCCTTGTTTGGAATTTGCTTGATCTTTGTTGCGAGTTCATCACACAACGAATCATACTCGTCGTCTGAGACGATATCTCGGTTGATAAACAGTAACGCCTCGTAAGCGCTCGTCGCAAAGGCCCGAGTCTTACTCCAATCAACAGAGGCTGCCTTAAACGCGACAGGACCGTCGGCGGCCAGAGCCATAAACTCGTCTGACATGACAAGGTATCCTTCCTGAATAAGCCAATCGTTCAAATTAATCCGACCGTTCAATCGATTCATTCCGTGGTCAGACATAACGACAACATGGGTATCATCAGGGAGTAGCTTCAAAATTTCACCAAGCTCAGTGTCGAGATATATGTAAAAGTCCTTAACAACATTTTTGTATTTCGGATCATCCTCGTACTTAACATGTTGCTCATCAAGGAATCTCCAGAGACGATGATGAAAGCGATCGGAACCGTATCCTGTGTATAAACACAAATCCCACTCCTGTGTTGTTATGAGATGTTTCAAAACCTTATGATGCGAATCCGAGACCGCATAGACCGCTGGAATCAGGTCATCATGCGAGAACTTGCGGAACGTAGTCGTCGTTGTAAAGTCAGAAACATCAAATAGGTATTTGCCTCCAGCAGCCTCAAGGATTTCATCTCGCATGTCATATGGATACAAACCTTCTTCATCGAAACTTGGTGTCAGGATGCCTCCGATCATTACGCCATCAATAGGACGCACGGGAGTAGAGGATATAACTCCCTGCACAATACTGCGCTTTCCCTGTCGAGCAAGTACATCCCACAACATGTCACACTGAATATCTGTCGAGTTAACAATCTGCATGTCGGTTTTATCTTTCGACAATCGTTTTACGTAGTTGTACATCCCTGTCTGCGATGGATCCTTTCCCGATAGAAGGGACGTCCATGCAGCAATTGAAATAGGGGGTTTCACCGTTTCCATGCGTGCGTACATACCAGCATCGACCAAGCGTTTTAGGTTTGGTAGCTCATCAATCCATTGTTCAAATAAATCTGGTACCATCCCATCGATACCAAACATGAAAACTTTACTCATATAGTTCCTTTAATACTCGTCCTGATCCTCCATGATCCGAAATGCCATAGAGGTAAAGAATAGTTGGGTAGATATCCAATATCGAAAACTCATCGTACTTCTTTGCTTGTACGTTAGCGCCATGCCATACAAACACACCGTCCGGTGACGCGAGGTGGTGCCCTTTTGCGCGGCTATTGGTCATGCGCTTGCCGATAGTCGTGCTGGAATACCGATCATTAACAATAAACCGTTCTGCCTGCAGAAATAAAATGTCTGGCAAGTGCGATGCATCCTCAGCACAGTCTTCAGATCGAAGGACAGATTGAGTGATGGGTTGGCTGAGGTGTGTGGCTTTACTCAATCCAGCAATAATCTCCTCACGCAGAGCCTCGACATCATCCTCATTAACGAGATCGCGGTTAATGACAATACCTTTTCCGCGGAGTGTTCCGCCGATGGCATACGCACGAGATTTCGAAAGATCGATGCCACCTGAAATTTCAAAACCGGTCTGACTCGCAGACGAGCTGGCTTTTTGGGATGAGGGTGATCCTTTGATACGATGCATCATCTGGTACACAAACCGAGCTAGGGGGCGGTATCTCTGCATGACAAATGTACCTGCACGTCGTAGTGGGTTGCTGCATGTTGGCTTCCACGAAAGATATCCCTCCTGTGCCAGCCACGCATTAATAAAGAAGGTTTCGGTGGGTGCATCGGCAAAGCCGTGATCAGATAGCAAGACAAAATTCTCAATATCATGATTCTCGCGAAGCGTGCCAATCTGATTGTCGAGCATACGGTAATACTGCAGAATCCTATCTTTCTGATCCCACAGAAAATGCTGAAGAATATCCGTGCCCTTCACATAGAAACATGCGAGGTCAAATTTTCGAAGCGTCAGCTCACGTTCAAAGGCCTTGAAGCGAGCGCGGGTGATGTCATACTCCGCCTCAAGTAACTCATCAAAATCAAATCCCAACTTCATATGATCAAAAATCTCAACACCTCCACGAGGATAGTTCGGATAGACCTTGGCCTTCTCGGGTGGATACACGAAGTTTTCTGAATCCTTAGGGGTATAAAATCCGGTGAAGAGAACACCGTCAAACGGCTTGGGTGGAAACGTGAATGGAATATCCATGATGAGCGACGAGAACCCCTTCTCGCTCAAACGTTCCCAAAAAAAATGAGGCGAGAATTTGTCGCTGGTGAGTAGGGCTGCATCAACCTCATCCAATGTGAGCAGGTTCAAGTCTCCTGGCTGTCGACCTGAGAAAAACGCCGGCAGCGCGGTATGTGTTGTGGGAGGGAGAACACTCTGGAGTTTTGCCCGAGCACCCTCGCGCATGAGTGCAGCGAAATGAGGAAGCTCGCCTTCAGCGACCCACTTGTCTAGTAGTTTCCATGTCCCTCCATCAATGAAGTAAATGAGTGTTTTTAAGTGCATCTATCTGATCTTATATATCTGAACAGCGTCATTATCAAAAACTTTCTCCGCGTAGTCAACTGTCTCGGGCAGATTTGAATAACGCTTTTCGTAAGGTCCAATGTATAGATAATCAACCGCATGAGCCCCTAGTAAGGCCTCTGGTTCGTACGGAATGGACTCGTACTCCGCAATGTAATCGGCAATGATCGCAGGAGACGGCGTTCGGTATCGCTTCGTAAGTGTATCATTCAATTCTGTGCCGAAGTGGTACGCATCAAACATGTACGTATTTAAGCTGTTCTCTTGAAGTCGCGCAAAATCATCAATGTACTCATTCAGATCTCGGTTCATACCTCGCTCGATAAAATCAGAATCCACACCGTATAATCGAAAAGCAATGAAGAAACGTTCTGTAATCTCGGAGATCGGTCCGGGGAAAGTTACAGCAACCGGAATGAAGACACGGTTATGAGTCTTGTACGGGATGAGCGAGTTGCTAATAGTCGATGGTGTCATGACGACAGAGTCGAGTGGAGTGTTGCTGTTTAACCAATCCATTGACTCAGCAATTGCTGGTGGCATTGAGTGCCCAGAATACGAATACGAATACGCATAGTAACGTGCATACGAGCTTCGTGACACCACGAGAACAAAAAACAAAACAAGGAGTGTGGGCGCAAGCCATGGGCGTCTCGAGTTTTTGACGACAGTGTACAACCAAAATAATACAACCATCCATCCAAAGTAGAACCCCATGAAGAGCTGGTGGACGTACCACACCTGTGGCGTAGGGTTGAACCCGAGAACAACTTGCAAGTTTAATAACACGGGTGCAGCGAGAACACCTCCAGCAACACACATCGATGCAATCTCACGCTTATATTTCTTTCCCCACCAGAGCACAAAAAGCGCCAGCGCAATGTACACGAGATACTCTGGCCAGAAGTTAAAACGGAACGCATGAGTCAGTTCACCCCCAATACGTCGGTAAAACTCATCCGCATGAGGAAGTGCATTGATCTTGAAATACGAGATGAAGTATCCAATCGAGAGAAAAAGCGCAGTAACAACCATAATGACAGCACGAGTGAACTGCTCACGCTTTTTGTATCCGAGGAAAAGGAGGCCCATCATGCCGACCGCCACAAACAGGAACATTGCATTTGTCAGGTACAAATACATGTTTGCTGCCATACACGCAGCAGCAAAGAAGATATTTCTGTACGAACGTTTATATGGAACAAATGACAGGATGATAAACAGCATACCCCCAGCGAAAAAGGGCAGGCCTGGCATAACAGATAAACTATTATAGCGACTCAGGAGTGGGTCACCGGCAGGAGAGCCAAGCCATGTGATACTACGAACAAGGATTCGGAGATTCTCGAAGTTATGGATAAAGAAGAAATTCCAAAGCAGTGTGGCGTTGATGAATATGCCTGCAAAAATAAAACTGAATCCGCGATGGCGCACGACCGCAACTGTGGCAAAGTACATCGCGATACCAGCAACGGTGACAAACAAGAAGCGGCCGAGTAGCATCGATGCGTCTACGGATTGTGTAAGGAGTAAGATGGGGGAGAGCACGCGCGGCATCCACTCAGACCAGAGGTTCGGCGCAGAAACGTATTCCAAAATTCTTCCATCAGAAATGACCCAGTGGCCGTCGATGATATCACGAAGCATGGGGGCGATATTTGCCATCGCATCGGGATGAACAAATGAGAAATAATTGTAGATACCACCAGAGCTTTTCACTGTGAAATATATGAGCCAATTTTTCAAATCAAATAGCACCGCCATGAGCGCAAACCACGGAGTAAGGACATATAAGAGAAATTGCTTCTGCGATAAGCTTGAAACCCACCCACGTACCTTCAATACAAGACGAGAAATATAGTCCATAAGCGTAAGAAAACAGCTGAATATGTGTGATCAAATACCATAGCATACAATCCTAAATGTCACATTGACGATACGTACTTTCGATGATAGTCTATGGTCCATATGGAGACTCTACAAACACCCGCTACACGCGAATACGAAACGGAAGTTGTAGTGCATTGTCCGCTCTGCAATGGGCTGGATCACAAAGAGGTCGCAGCTCGAGGCATCCTAAAAAAAGGAGGGCCTGTTGTTGCACTTACAAACGTCTGTTGCATATCTTGTGGCATGGTGTTTGCGAATCCGCGTCCAACCCCCGAGGCTTATAAGAAATTGTATACACAAGATTACGCTAAAGAGCGCGGAGAGGTGAGTGTGGAAGAACAGCAAGAAAGCCTAGATCGGTTGCAGGAAAAGGATAAGGGGAAACAGATACGAGAATTTCTTCAGACATATCTTAGTGACGCAGCAGTCTGCATTATCGGGGCTGGGTGGGGGTTCACTGCCGGAAGCTTGAAGGATCATGTCTCGCATGTACAAGCCGTAGAACCATCACAGGAGCAAGCTGCGTACATCAAAACCCGAGGCATAGACGTATTCAATGGAGACTTATCCGATTTTCATCAATCGTATGAAGGAGAGAAGTTTGACATTATCATCATGCATCACGTATTTGAGCATTTTACTGCACCGAAAGAAGCTCTTCAAAAAATCAAATCACTACTCAAGCCAGAAGGGGTTATCTATATAGAGGTACCAAATGTGGTTGAATTCAATAAGCCTGTTGATCACTTCTTCGATATTCTGCATCCACTTAACTTTTCGCCCGCGACGTTGTCGCATATGCTGAGGAAGGCAGGGTGCAAGATTATAGCGCACAACAGTAATAAGCCTACTCGAATCCAGGTTGTTGCAGCGCGCAGCGATCATCCAGGTGACGCAGTAGACGACAGTGTATTTAGTGAATCAAAGTCTCATGCATCCGTTTCAATGTATTTGAACAAGCGCAGGTTGAGGGACTTTCTCTACAACATCAAACAAAAGTTCAGATGAAAACAATTTTCATAACCATGTCTCGTGGAGGAACAGCACGGAACATCTTGCAGTCCGAGTGCTTTGAGATACTAAAAAAATCAGGCAACAAGATCGTTATAATTTCACCTGCGCACAGAGACAAGCAGTTCACTGATGAATTTTCCGGTGAGAATATTCTGTTTGAGGAAATGATCGAGCCAACATGGAGATGGAGTGATCGTCTCATGGTCGGCATTCACAAGGCGCTGGTCTACAACAAGAGTACGATTTTCCGTGATCTCTACGGTATCTACAATCCCGAAGAGGGAAGCAAGCTGAAATTCTGGATGAGAAAAATATTCATCTCTCCTCTTGCAAAAATTAAGACAATTAAAAAAGCCGCACGAGCGATCGACACATATATTGCGCGAGCTGAGCACTATCATGACCTATTTGAAAAGTACGAACCGGATCTTCTTTTTTCAACGAGCATGATTGAAGATAATGATGTGGCTATCATGAAACAAGCACGAGATCATGACGTTCCTATTATTGCCATGCCAAAGACATGGGATAATCCCTCAAAAATAAATCTGAGAGTGCAACCAGATACTGTTATTGTGTGGGGCGAGTTCTCATCGGACGAGGTTCAGACATACTCGGCTGTGAGCAAAAATGATATACTTATCTGCGGAATCCCGCAGTTCGACGTATATAAAGACGAGTCAGTAATCATGTCACGAGAGCGGTTCTGTGATCAGTTCGGCTTCGATCCCGACAAGAAGATAATTGTGTTTGGGTCTGAAGGGCGGGTGACGCCACAAGATAAAAACATTGCTGAAGCAATTGCACGGTGGGTGGAGCATGACGAGATTACTCATGCGCAGCTTTTTGTGCGACCTCACTTCATGTATCCGGAGGATAGAAAGAAATTTGAGGGGATTCAGGACAATACGACGGTACATGTTGACAATTCATGGAAAATATCGCAGGGTTTTCGTGATAACTGGGACTATTCAAAAAAACAGATACACCACTTTGCTAATCTTATGGTTCATGTGGATGTGATGGTTACAACAGCGTCAACACTTTCCATTGACGCAGCGGCCACAAACACGCCGGTTATCAACATTTACTTCGATACGCCAAAACCAAAACCGTTCAACATGTCAGTGAGGCGGTGGTACACAACCGAGCACTACACAAATGTTTTGAAGACAGGTGCAGTGAGTTTGGCTCACAGCCTCGAAGAACTCAAAGAGTACATCAATCGAGATATAAAAAATCCAAATATTCGCGAACGACAGCGTGCAGACTTGGTTAAAAGATTTGGATACAAGACAGATGGTCAATCAGGAAAACGAATCGCTGATGCGGTTCTCAAACAACTTTCATTATGAACATTAGTGAACTTCGCAAAATCTGCCAAAAAAGTAGCAGCTCACCTTCGGCAGCATCGCAAACTATCTGGGGTCAAACCAACAGATTCTTTTCGGTATATCTGACTCGAATTTTTATTAATACGAAAGTTACTCCAAATCAAATTACAACTCTCGGATCCACAATCTTCATTGCCGGCTGTGGCTTGTTCATGTTCAACACCACCACATACAATCTGCTTGGGTTCGGTATGATTGTATTCGCTTACATCCTTGATGCATCAGATGGCGAGCTTGCACGATATCGCAGACACCAGGGACTGACGAGTAAGTATGACTTAGGGGGTGTGTACGTTGAGCCAACTTCTCATGATACGCAATACGGTTTCATGCTTGTTCCTATGGGGTACGGTGCGATGCTTGCCACAGGATCTGCGTTGCCACTTGTTGCAGCGGCCTTTGCTACCATCGCCAAATTGATGTTCCGACTTCTCGAGTTCCGCTACATGGCTGCAGCTCGTCATATCGACGAAGTGCAGGGTGCGACGTACGGGTGGAAGCAAAATGTCACAACTCCGACAACATTCGCGTACCGACTGTACCGAAACCTCTCAACTGTCACTGGAATGATGCCGTTGATTCTACTGGCGATTATCGTTGACAGAATCGACATCTTCTTATATGCTTATGCAGTTCTATTTATGGGGCTTTGGGCATACAAATTCGCCAGAAACATCAATAAAATCGCGGAAAAATTGCCAGAAGAATCAGTTGGTAGTGAACCAAAAATGATCCTCTTCGATTTTGATGGTACACTGGTTGATACCATGCATGGATACGCCGATCTTGCTGCAGACATCATGCATGAGACATATGGTACACCTCATGAAGTTGCTCATGGTGCTTATATGCACACGTCCGGCCTTCCATACTGCCAACAACTTGAAGTTATCTACCCAGGTGACGAACGCAACGCGCATGCAGAAGCGCGATTTGAAAAAGAAAAGATGGCGATCATGTGGGCGACATCTCCAGATAGCGATTTTACAAAGGTGATCGATGCGCTGAATCGTCGTGGCATCACAGCTGTTGTTTCTAGTAACAACACGCAAGACAACATCACAGCCTATGTTCAGAAAATGGACATGCCGTTCAAGGAAGCGCTTGGCTTCAAGGAAGGGTTTGCGAAGGGTCGTGATCATGTCGAACACCTGAAGCGCATCTATAACATATCTGAAGATGACATGCTCTTTGTTGGAGATTCTTTCTCTGACGCGAAAAAAGCACTATCACTCAATATTCGATTTGTTGCGAGAACAGGTACAAATTCGCAAGAAGCATTCATTAGAAAATTTCCAAACATTCACGTGATACATTCCTTGTCTGACCTCCTCAAACTCTTATGAGTACCAAACGTAAAGTCTGCGTAACATTGATTAACCGAGCAAACTACGGACGACTTAAATCAGTGATGACCGCAATCAAAAATCATCCCGATCTTGAACTACAAGTTATTGTAGGTTCTTCGATGTTAATTTACCGATATGGAGCAGGCGCAGATATTGTTGAGCAAGATGGATTTAAAATTAACGAACGCATTCACATGCACGTTGACGGAGAATCTCCTATGACGATGGCAAAGTCGGTTGGACTCTCAATGATCGAATTTCCATCCGCTTTTGATCGACTCAAGCCAGACATTGTGATTGTAAACGCTGATCGCTACGATACGCTTGGTATTGCAGCCAGCGCTTCATACATGAATATCACGGTGGCACACACACTCGGAGGTGAGTGTACGGGTACGATTGACGACTATGTTCGTCATGCAGTTACAAAATTAGCCGACATTCATTTTGCAGCACACAAGAAAGCTGCCGAGCGCGTCGTGACGATGGGTGAAGATCCATCTCGCGTATTCGTTCTTGGAAATCCGTCACTCGATGTCATTCACGAACAGCAATCAAACGTCTCTAATGATGAATTCTGGGCAAAGTACGGGGGCAAAGGCGGATACCCAAATATCGACGAACCATTCCTGCTTTCAATCTTCCATCCAGTGACGACCGACTTTGGAAAAAATCTCGAAAATGCGCAAGCTCTCATGGATGCTATAGACGAAGTTGGCATGCCTACAATCATGCTCTGGCCAAATAATGACGCAGGCTCAGAGGAGGTTTCAAAAGTTATGCGCATGCGATTCGATCGGGGAAATATGGAAAAGCTTCACTTCCTAAGAAATATGGCGGTCGAAGATTACCTCACGCTTATGGTGCGTTGTGCTTCAATTATCGGTAATTCATCATCAGGTATCATGGAGGGTGGATTCCTAGGTATTCCATGTGTGAATGTTGGAAACAGACAAGAAGGAAGAGAGCAGACAAGAAACGTCGTAAACGTAGAACCAAACAAAGGAAAAATCGTGGACGCAATCAAGGCACAGGTTGCGCGCGGACGCATTGAACCAGACATGCTATTTGGTGATGGAAAATCTGGTAAACGAGCCGCCGACGTTCTGGCGACCATTCCATTACTACGACCAAAAACATACTTTGAAGCCACTGACGAGACAAAACATACATACGTCGATTTGGTGGAAAGGGATAAAGTACAACAGAAGGAGCCAGAGCCGCAGTTATGAAGACTATATTCATGTCACTCTCACGCGGATTTGTAGCCCGTAACATGCTGCAGACAGACGTGAAAAAAACCTTACTCGAACAAGAGGATGTACAACTCATCCTCTTTGTGCCATATAATGCCCCAGACTACTTCATGAAAGAAGTGGAGCATCCTCGTGTGACAGTTATCGAGACGGAGAACATGTCACATTCAGGCTGGCGCAAGTTGTTCTCTCGAACGATGCAGAAGATTGTATATTCAAAGACTGCGCAGTATATGTTGCACTACGGGGGGCGACCGTCTAAGAAAAATACACCGTGGTATAAATGGATATTCGTACATCCCTTTTTCTCGCTCATGTCACGGATGAAATTCTTCATTCCTGTCTTCAGGTGGCTCGACTACACACTATATCCGGAAAAGAAATACGACCACTATTTTGAAACACACAAGCCCGACCTTTTCATTGCTGCCGGTATCAAAGCAAAACGAGACATGGCAATGATGAAATCAGCTCGACGTTTCAATGTGTGCTCAGTTGGTATGACGCGCAGCTGGGACAATCTGGATCGTATGCTGGTTCAATTTCTGCCGAATAAAATTGTGGTGCAGAACGAAGCGATGAAAGATCTTGGTGTGCGATGGCACAAAATTCCTGAGGAAGATATGTTCGTCACCGGGTTTCCTCAGTTCGATTTGTATGAGCAGACCGACACATTTGAATCCAGAGAGGTGTTCTGCGAAAAGAGAAATCTAGATCCAGTTCGTAAGACGATCATGTTTGGATCAGAGGGTGCATGGGCTCCTTATGGATACCACATTGCACAGGAATTAATTGATATGGCGAACAACGACGAGTTCTGTGAGCCTGTACAAATTATAGTACGTCCACATTTTTCTGATATCAATCTGAAGGGGGCAAACGTGTACGACGTGGTTGATGGTCGTCCGAATACATATTACGACAACTATTTCCGCGTATCCAAGATGTGGACTGACAAATGGGATCCCTCTTGGGAAGAAATGAAGACGCTCGCGAATCAGCTCTATCATGCTGACATCCTCGTCACATACGCCTCGACGTTGTGCTTAGAAGCCGCTATACTCGATACACCGATAATCAACATTGCATACCCCCATAAAAACGACAAAACAAAGGGTCCGTTCATGGGATTGTATTATAACTCGTCACATTTTGGACGAGTAACAAACTCACATGCAACAAGACGTGCTCACAACAAACAGGAACTCAAGGCACTTGTGAATCGATATCTGAAAAACCCGGAGTACGAGAGAGAGCAAAGAAAGAAGCTGGGTGATTGGCTTGCTCCGCATAGGGGAGCGTCTGGAAAAAGGTTGGGAGAATATTTACTTAGCCACATTGCGCACATATGAAAGCTGCAATTGTACTAGGAACAAGACCAGAAATTATCAAAATGGCACCCATCATCAACGCATGCAGAAAGATGGGAGTCGAATTTTTCATACTGCATACAGGACAGCATTATTCGCAGAACATGGATTCTGTCTTTTTTAGTGATCTTGAACTTCCACAGCCAGACTACAATCTGGGCGTGGGAAATCAACCACATCGAATGCAGGTTGGCTTAATGACGCGTCACATGATCGAAGTGTTTACTCAAGAAAAGCCCGACGTGGTTATCGTACAGGGGGACACAATTTCAGTACTCGCAGGAACACTTGCTGCAAAACGACTTGGCATCAAAGTGGCTCATCATGAAGCTGGATTGCGCAGTCATGATCCTTCGATGATTGAAGAGACAAACCGGGTAACGACAGATCATCTCTCTGACTTTCTGTTCGCTCCGACTGAGGAAGCTGTGAAGAATCTGGTCGAAGAAGGATACGCATCAGAAAGAGTCTTTCATACTGGGAATACTGTTGTGGATGCGGTGCTGTATGCAAAAGACCTTGCCGATAAAAAATCTGATATTCTAGAAACACTCAAACTAAGTAAAAAACAGTATGTCCTGATCACAGCTCACAGAAGTGAGAATGTCGATAAGCGTACAAACCTGAAGGACTTACTTCGTGGCATCGAATCCACTGCGGCCTCATATTCAGAGCTTACGTTTGTGTACTCAATGCATCCAAGAACAAAGAAGATGATCGACCGGTTTGGGCTCGACATGCCGCAGTACGTTACAATTATTGAGCCTGTCTCGTTTCTTGATTTTTTGCAGCTTGAGCGACACGCGCGGCTTATTATGACGGACTCGGGTGGGTTACAGGAAGAGGCTTGTATTTTGCAAGTCCCATGTGTAACAATGCGACTCAACACAGAACGTCCAGAGACAGTGCGACTTGGTATCAATACGCTGTCAGGAACACATCCAGATATGATACGTGAAAAAGTAAAAGAGATGATTTCTAAGGAAGGTATTGTGTGGAAAAATCCATTCGGTGATGGTCACGCAGCAGAACACATCCTAGACATCCTGCAAAAAGAGTATTCAAGGGAAGTAGAGAAAACAGCCTCAGCTCAATTGACACATTCATAAATTACATTAATCTGTGCGTAGTAGCACTGGAGCTCAATATGGAAGGACAACATTATAAAGGGAAAAGAGTACTTGTTACAGGAGCAGATGGTTTCATGGGTTCTCATCTCGTGGACGCGCTTCTTGCACAGGGGGCAATTGTCTCGGTATTTGTGCGCGGCAATTCTGTTACGGGAACAAACATTAATCGATTGAAGAATCTGTCGCACTGTCAGGACAAGCTTGCAAGCGTTATTGGTGGAGACGTTGGTAATCCCGACACAATCTCACTCATCAAGAACAATGCGCCGGAGGTGATATTCCACTTGGCTGCTGATGCGTATGTTCCGAAATCATTCGATCAGCCACTAGAAGTGTGGCAGACAAATGCAACAGGCACATTGCATGTACTAGAAGGTGGACGTGCGTGTGGGGCACAGCGAATTGTATGTACATCGAGCTCAGAGGTATTTGGTCATTGTGCAGGAAGTATTGATGAACTTACAGAAATGCGCCCAACCTCTCTCTATGGAGCATCAAAGTGCGCTGCAGATAGAGTAGCTTTTGCTCATTACACGCAGTTCAACACACCTGTCTCAATTATCAGACCGTTCAATACGTATGGACCTCGTCATACATATGATGTGATTCCATACTTTATTAAGCTTGCGTTGGATGGTAAAGACCTGACGGTGCATGGCGACGGAACACAAACGCGAGACTTTAGTTTTGTTTCAGATACCGTTGAGGGGTTCCTGCTTATGGGTTCACACCCAGACGCAATCGGACGGGCAGTAAACTTTGGAACTGGAATCGATACGACAGTCAACGATGTAGCGAAAGCAATTCAGCAGCACATCGGAGGCATTGAGATTACTCATGGAGATGCTCGCATGGCAGAGGTACAGAAGATGCGCTGCAATCCTTCTCTAGCCAAGGAACTCTTTGGATGGGAAGCAAAAGTCAGTATCAGCGAGGGAATTCGTAAGAACATCGAACATGTGAAAGCTACTACAAGAAAAAAGGAGTTAGTATGATCAACGAAACTGCATTCATTCATGACACAGCAGAGATTGGTGATGACGTGAAAGTCGGAGCTGGCTCAAAGATTTGGGCACAAGCGCAGCTGGGAAATGGAGCATCTCTCGGGGAAAAGTGTATTGTGGGAAAAGGCGCCTACATTGATAGAGGTGTGCAGATAGGTAACAACGCGATGATCCATAATTACGTGCTACTGTATCGGCCGCTGACTGTTGAAGATGACGTTTTTATCGGACCGCAAGTCGCAAATGCAAATGATCCTGATCCTGTTTCAAATGAAATTCGCGATATTGATAAGGACTCAGGAACAGTATTCAAGAAAGGCTGCCGCATTGGTATGTCTACCACTATCGCACCAAATCTGACCATTGGCGCATATGCCTTCGTAGAGATGAGAGCGCTCGTAACCAAGAGTGTGCCAGATCACGGAATTGTAAGGGGGATGCCTGGTCGACTCGTTGGTTTTGCGTGCTTTTGTGGGACGAAGCTCGGACCGCCGAGGCCAATCGTCTCAGGGGCCGGCGATGTAGAACTTGCCTGCGAAAAAGACGGTTGTGGGAAAGTTGTAAAAATACCGGTTGATATCTATCACAAAGTGAAATAAAATGAACGTAGCTACATAAGGCTACGTTTTTTAATTGATATGACAACAAGGATCACTGAAAAAGAACTTACAAGAGACGAGATACTTCAACAAACACGAGACTGGATGCTGCATTCAGGTATTCAAAACCAATCGGAAGACCCGAAGCTTCACGGAGCAATTAATGCGTGGCATGATGTCGAGCAAGATTCGTATCCATACATGTACTCAGAGATAACTGGGTACGGTCTATCTGCGTTGGCTCATTTTGCAGATACATATGGAGATAATGAACTGTTACGAGAGAGAATACGTGATGCGCATACATGGATTGCTACACAGGCACTTCACGAGTCTGGTGGCGTTTTGACACGGGACTACTATCCCGACAGCGCGGCCTACAATGAACACTTCGATTTTAAGAATCAGACATTGTACACATTCGACACTGGTATGGTCTTAAACGGACTAATGGCTGCATGGAACATAACAAAAGATAAGTCACTTATTACAACTGCCACAGCTCATGCACGGTTTCTCATGTCCGCGCAGAAAGACGATGGGTCGATATATGCCTACTACGAACCATCAAACGATGCGTGGATAGACACGCCAGAAAAATGGTCTTCTCAAAGCGGGGCATACCATGCAAAGTGTGCCATAGGTCTATATCAGCTCGGTATCGTACGAGAAGACGACAGGTATACAAACGCGGCGCTTGCTCTATGTGACTATGCACTGTCGATGCAAAAGGAAGATGGTAGATTCCCTTCATTTGCTGGAACGACCGACACGGAATTGCACCCGCATTCCTACACTATCGAAGGTTTGACATTTGTTGGTACTAAGGCGGACCGGAAGGACTATCTGGATGCCGCAAAGCGGGGAGTGGAGTGGAGTCTGACAATGCAGCAGTCAGAGGGTGGTATTGCACGTTCAGTGCACGACGAAACGCCAAATACGAACGAGCGAGTGGATGTGCTAGCTCAGACGCTTCGAATGGCTTCGGTGCATAGAGTTAATGAAAAAGACGCACTGAATGCACTCGAGCAACGAATATCTCAGTACGTACACAGCAACGGAGCACATAGTGGTTTTAAGTATGGTAGCGACAACGAGGGGCGGTCACAACCGCACGTCAATGCATGGGTGACAATGTTTGCGCTTCAGGCACTTTCATACAAAAAAAATCTCGACAATGACGAGCAAATCAATCTCGCGTCACTCATTTAGAAGTCAGCTGTATAACTTGACAGAATCGCTGTAAAAGCGTAAGATTTCCGATAATTCAGAGCAGGTAACGAGGACTGCTTGATTCACATACATGTACAAAAATAAGCGCTTTTTCGGGGTCATTCCGGCACGTGGTGGCTCAAAGGGAATTCCCCGAAAGAACATCAAAAATTTTGCCGGCAAACCACTCATATCGTGGACTATCGAAGCAGCAGCACAAAGCTCGCTCCTCGATGGCTTTGTGGTCTCAACAGAAGATGAAGAGATAGCACATATTTCTCGTAGTCTCAATGCAACAGTTCTGCATCGTCCAGACGAATTAGCAATAGACGAAGCACGCGGGATAGACGTGGCCATCCATGCACTGAAGGATGCCATTCTCAAAGGAGAACAGTACGATTACTGTCTTATTCTCCAGCCTACAAGTCCCATGAGAACCGCAGATGACATCAACGCTTGTATCACCAAAGCAGGGGACACATGTGCGGACTCCGTGATGAGTATGTATGAGGTTTCAGATATGGCTCCCGAGAAACTCAAGCGCTTGGACGATGACAAGATTCTCCCACTCATCGGAAGCGAAGGTGCGACAACATCCGATAGAAAAGCCGGGATCAAAATTTACAAAAGAAACTGCGCGGTGTATCTAACCAAGACGGAGGTGTTGCTGAGGGGAGAACTTTTTGGTGAGGACTCAAGGGCATATGTAATGCCTGCTGATCGATCCATTGATATCAATGACCAAGTCGACTTCGATTTCGCAGAGTTTCTACTCGCCAAACAAACGGAACAACAAAAAGAAGTCGTATGAAAATAGTCATTACTGAATCCAAGGACTACTCAGAAAAAGCTATTGAGCTCTACAGCGAGATGGGTACTGTTGTGGCATGTGATGATTTGACACGAGATGAACTGCTCGAACAAACTAAAGATGCAGACCTCGTTGTGGTGCGCTTAGCCCATACATTCGATGAAGAGTTTTTTAAAAATGCAAAAAAACTCAAAGGGATCGGAACCCCAACAACAGGGCTTGATCATGTTGACAAAGAAGCTGCAAAAAAACATGATGTACATGTGTACTCACTCAGAGGAGAGCAGGCGTACCTCGAATCAATTGCAGCTACTCCTGAGCATACACTTGCTCTGCTACTTTCGTTACTGAGAAAAGTTCCTGCCGCACACAAACACGTTATGGACGGTGGATGGGATAGAAACTTGTTTAAGGGAAGAGAGATTAAAGGAGCTACGATCGGTATATACGGATTTGGCCGTGTTGCTCGGCTTTTAGCTAAGTATCTACAGGCTATGGGAGCGACAATCATCGCATTCGACCCATATGTCGATAAGCGAGTCATGACTGATTGCGATGTAACATCGGTCGGGCGAGATGAACTGTTCAAAAAAAGCCAAATATTGATGGTGCATGCACTCCTTACGCCTGAGACAGAAAATTCAATTGGGGAGACTGAGTTATCACTATTACCTCAGGGTGCATTTATTGTGAATACAGCGCGCGGTCAGATAATTCAGGAGAAAGTGCTGGTGGAACATTTGCACATAGGGCACATAGCCGGTATTGCTACCGACGTGTTAGCAGATGAGCGAGATGACGGAGCATGGCAACAAAATAGCCTGTTACATGAATATGCACAGCATCATGAAAATGTTATTATCACCCCACACATTGCAGGAGCTACATATGACTCGATGCAGTCAACAGAGATTTTTATAGCACATAAATGCCTAAGATTTATGACTGGAAAAAGAGATGAGCAAGACAACAAGCACTTCGATCAAAAGTGGATGGAGGCAATTACAAAACGAAAAGGACAGGAGTTTACCTTATATGTTCCTGAGGGAAACAAGCCAAAGACGCAGAGGCAGTTCAATCTGTACAACTACATGGAATTCATTAGCTCTCAGGTCGAGGGTCGCGGATTCACGAACTCTCTCGAGCTAGGGGCTGGACGAGGGACAATCTCGCTGTACCTCAAGAAAAGACATGGTTTTGATGTCACACTCAATGATGTATCTGATAATGCTATGGAACTCGCGCGAGCGAATTTTCAGCACTTCGACGAACAAGCTGAATTCCAGGTGGGAGATGCAGCTGCACTTCCGTTCCCAGATAACTCATTCGATGTTGTGACTTCAATCGGTTTAATGGAGCATCTGGATGATTACACAGGCATCATCAAGGAATCTGAACGCGTGCTCAAACCGGGAGGGGTTATGCTTCAGATAAATATTCCGAAGAAGACTTCAGTACAGATATTGAACATATGGTACCGAAAGTTACTGTCTCTGTTTGGTGTGTCTCTACGTCCTGACTTTCCAAGAAATCTAGACAAGCCAAAGCAATACGCAGCACACACCGTTGAAGCAGGGTTTGAAAACGTGCAGACAACAAATGTAAATCCGTTTCCTCTGTTTGTGCCGCTGCCTATGTTTATGGATAAAGGGCTGACTGTTGTGTATCGAGCACTGCTTGGTCT
>CAZHXK010000010.1:0-23878 GCA_964536565.1 uncultured Gammaproteobacteria bacterium | reverse complement strand
GCAAAAGAAACATCAACAGTAAAATTTGATGCCACTATCGAAGTTCACGCTCGATTAGGAATCGACCCACGAAAAGGTGAGCAGCAAATCCGCACAACTGTCGTACTTCCCCACTCTACAGGAAGCACAAAAAAAGTTGCTGCATTCGTTGCATCTGGAAAAGAGGATGAAGCAAAGAAAGCAGGGGCAGATATCGTAGGCGGAGAAGAACTCGTAACTGAAATCATTAAAACAAAAAAGATTGATTTCGACGTTGCAGTCGCAACACCAGACATGATGGCAAAACTCGCAAAAGCCGCAAAAATTCTTGGCCCACGCGGACTCATGCCCAACCCTAAAACAGAAACAGTTGGTACAGATATCACAAAGATGGTAACAGAACTAAAAAAAGGAAAGTTGGCATTCAAGAACGACAACACATCAAACATTCATGTAAATATTGGAAAAGTTTCACTCGAGCCAAAACAGCTTGAGGAAAACTTAGAAGCATTTTTGGAAGCACTAAAACGTGCAAAACCAGCTTCATCAAAAGGTGTGTATATCAAATCAATTTCACTTACAACTTCAATGGGACCATCAATTCCATTAGCTGTCTAAACCAAAAAAATTAAGAGCAAAAAAGACCAAGGATTGTCCTCGGTCTTTTTAATTTACAAGAAACAACAACAAAGCCTAGCCCAAAAACCAAAATCAATTTATATATGCGATCTATCCCCTTTCATAGCCCCGCTCACTTTGATAATCTATGACCATATGAAAACAATCATGGCTTTTGTAGGAGAAATGGCCACAGGAAAAGGATTGGCTGCACAATACCTCATCACAAAGCACAACGCAGGATCATACAGATTTTCAAACATGCTTCGTGATATCGCAAACCGTCTCTACCTACCAATCTCACGAGATATTCTCATTCGTGTATCAGAAATTATTCGAGAAAACTTCGGCGAAGATGTCATGGCAAAAGTGATGGCAAAAGAAGTCGGCGAAGATACATCAGAACTCATTATCGTGGACGGCGTCCGACGCATTGCAGATATCGAACACCTCAAACAACTCGAAGGTTTTCATCTCGTACACATCACCGCAAGCCTAGACACACGATTCAACCGCATCATTCAACGAGGCGAAAATGAAGGAGAAACGAAACTCACACGAGAACAATTCGAAGATGACTGTAATCGATCAACTGAAATTTCTATTCGAGAAGTCGCAAAGCACGCCAATTTCACCATAGAAAATGAAGGAGGAATCGAAGAGCTACAAGATAAACTCGAAGACCTACTCACTAAGCTATCATCATATGGAGGTTAACATCAGACGAGTGAGAAAAAATACTGTCATCCCTGAATACAAAACAAAAGGAGCTGTTGGATTCGATTTCGCTGCAGCAAAAGGAGCAGTCATCGAACCAAAAAAACTCGCACTCATTCCCACAGGATTATCCATGCAAGTTCCTGAAGGACACATGCTTATGATCACCGCCCGCTCTAGCTTAGCTAAAAAACGTGGGCTCATGCTCGCTAACGGCGTCGGAACGATCGACCAAGACTATTGCGGTCCTGATGATGAAATCCACATGATGGTCTATAACTTCACGGACCAGTCTGTTACAGTTGAAGCAGGAGAACGACTAGCCAACGGACTTTTCTTACCCATAGAGCGAGCTCAGTGGAAAGAAGTCGAACTAATGAAAACTGAATCACGAGGTGGATTTGGAAGCACAGGCCGATAAGCCTCAATGTATCTAAATGAGCTGCTTTTGAGAACGCAGTACTCAAAAGTGTTAATCAGAACGCGGCCACAAAAAAACTAGAAACTTCGCAGCATATTTATTGTCGCACTACGTATGAAGAATTACCTCGACATCGTACAAAAAATCCTGAAAGAAGGAGACATCAAGCAGAACCGTACCGGCATCAAAACGATTGCCATTGCTGGTGTGATGTTTGAGCACGATATGTCGAAAGGCTTTCCCCTGCTCACTACCAAAAAGATGCCCTTCAAAGTTATCGGTACGGAACTTGAATTTTTTATCAAAGGAATCACCGACAAAGAATGGCTCAAAAAAAGAAAGAATCATATTTGGGATGAATGGGCCAACCCAGCCAAAGCACCATACGGACACGACGAAGCATCCAAAGAAAAAATGGCGAACGAAAGAGACCTCGGTCCAATCTACGGTTTTCAATGGAGACACTTCAACGCAGAATACGAAAACCACGACACAGACTACACAGGAAAAGGTTTCGATCAGCTCAAGCGAGTCGTTGATACACTCAAATCAAATCCAAATGACAGACGCATGATTGTATCTGCATGGAACCCCTTACAAATGGACAAAATGGGATTACCCCCATGCCATTACAGCTTCCAAGTCACCGTTACCGGAAAAAAACTCAACCTCATGTGGAACCAACGCTCAGTCGATGTCATGCTCGGACTCCCCTTCAACATCGCAAGCTACGGCCTTTTACTACATCTTCTCGCAAAAGAATCAGGGCTCGAAGAAGGTCGCCTCGTCGGATTTTTGGGAGACACCCACATTTACGAAAATCACATCGAAGGAGCAAAACTTCAGCTCACAAGAAGTCCAAACGAACACGAACTCTGTTCAATCAACACAGATCCATTTACCTCGATATGGGAATGGGAAGCCAGTCACACAAAAAAAGTTGCATACGCATCACATCCGAAAATTCAATTTGAAATAGCTGTGTAATATGATCTCATTAGTAGCCGCAATCTCAACAAATAACTGCATTGGAAAAGGCGGCGAAATTCCGTGGCATATTTCTGCTGATATGAAACGCGCAAAAGCGCTGACCATCGGAAGAAATGTCATCATGGGACGCAAGACATGGGAGTCTATTCCAGACAAATTCCGCCCACTCCCCGACCGCACAAATATTGTAATCACCAGTAATTCGGCGTACAATGTACCTGAAGGCGTTGAAGTATATCAATCTGTCTCCGAAGCAATCATCGCCCATGAAAGAGAAGATATCGTAGGTTTTGGCGGAGAACGAATCTACGAAGAGATGATGCCCATGGCAGATACACTCTACATCACGCATGTAGACCAACATGTAGACCAATGCGACTCGTACTTCCCCGGCATCTACTCAAAAGAATGGGAAGAAGCAGAAAGTGAAGATTTTGAAGAATATGTCTTCGTGACATACAAAAGAAAGAAAGCATAACGTATGGGATTATTAATCACAGTAGAAGGCGGCGAATTCACAGGTAAAACATCTGTGGTTATTCCTGCACTCAAAACCGTTTTCGAGCATTGTGGTATTGAAACCATCACCTCTCGTGAACCAGGTGGAACCAAACGAGGTGAGGAAATTCGACAAGAGATATTTTCAAAACTAAAAGAAGGAGCTACAGCACTAGAATTAGCCACACTATTCAATAAAGCACGCCGCATCCATCTCGATGAAGTCATCATTCCATTCTTAGGTGAAAACAAAGAACAGCCGAGGATCGTTCTTCTGGATCGATACCTCGATTCAACACGAATCTATCAGGGCTTAGAAGCAGGTGTGCCCATGCATACCATTCGAGAACTCGAAAACGAACACGTGCAAGGATACTTCCCAGATCTGACACTTGTACTGCATTTTCCACTCGACGTGTTCGCACAAACATTCAAACTTCGTAAGACATTCGCAGACAACCAAACAAACAATCGAGATGTTAATCTATGGGACGAAGCAGACATCACCAAACACATCGAACGACAAAATAAATATCTACAGTCCCCTGAACTCGCAAAACAATGGAATGAATCACGAGCATTCTCAGCCATCAACGCAGCACAGCACCCACACAACGTTATTCAAGATGCCGCTCAAGCATGCCTTCCTTTCCTCAAAATTATCAAAGATACCACATCTACCACACAACTCGAACACACACTCCGCCTCCTCAAGACACACGAACTATGGGAGGAGCTACAACACTACTTCAACCAACAACAATCAATGAAAGTTCCAGAAAAAATTTCTTAGATAAAAAAATTGAACGTTTTCAAAAACGTTCTTTTTTTTTACGCACAACTGATGTATACTACTAATAACATAAGGAACTGAATAAAGGAGAGAACATGCGTAACTCGTTTGAAATCATGGAAGCAGCGTGGGCAGCTTTCGCCGCGCACTGGAGGGCACTTATTGTGCTGCCTTTTGGTATGTTCTTAGCTTCCCTGCTTCCTTCCGTAGTATTCCCATGGTCAGTTCTCCCTGATACGCTCCCACCCAATGAACAGGCATTCAACACATTTATTTTTTTTCAAATTGCCATGCTTATTGTGTATCTCTTTCTTTTCTACACATACCTCATAGAAGTATGGCGCATCCTCAAAAAACAAAAATACACTCACCGTAAACTACTCAACCTCGGTTTACACCGCTTCCTACACACACTCGGCGCACACATTGTTACCATCGTACTCATCGCAGCAAGCGCAGGAGCATACATCTTACTCTATTGGTTACTTCTAGCCGACGCAGTCGCAACCGCAACACCCGTCATGTCGTGGCCACTCGTCCTCGGACTCCCCCTTTTAGCGCCAGCTTTGTATTTCACTGTCCGATACGTAGCAACCGTACCCACATCAGCAATCGATGATACTGCTATTGCAGAAGCGTTCCACGAAAGCAGCGCGCTCACCAAAGGACGCTGGTGGGATACATGCGTCCGTCTCTTTACTCCAGCCGTACTCTGGTCTATCGGAAACCTCGTACTCACATTAGCCGTACTCATCGTATTATTCGTCATACTTTCTATTAATCCAACCCAATTTACACTCACACAAAGCTACATAGTTGCAGGAACAAACGGACTTATTGAGTCTCTTATTTTCATGCCACTTACGACCATAAGCATCATTATTTTATATGCTGATCTAAAAAAACCACGAAAAAAATAGTTTGCTTTGAACACTTTCTCATGATAACGTAATCACACGTTATTTTTTGTTTCAGACAATAGAAACCATATGGAACTTGAATCAATTATCGGACTGGAAATTCACGTCCAACTCAAAACACAATCTAAAATGTTCTGTGCGTGTCCAAACGATGGAGATATCCGTGAACCAAATACAACCGTCTGCCCCATCTGCCTCGGCCACCCAGGAACACTCCCTGTGCCAAACAGAACAGCTGTTGCATACGCAATCCGCGGATCCCTAGCACTTGGATGCACGATCAACTTTGAATCTAAATTCGACAGAAAACACTATTTTTATCCAGATCTGCCAAAGGGATATCAAATCTCACAATTCGACAAACCTATCGGAGAACATGGTCTCGTTGAGTTAGAAAACTCAGATGGTACATCAAAAACAATTCGTATCGAAAGACTTCATCTTGAAGAAGACGCAGCAAAAAACAATCACCACAAACCAGGCGTCACTCACGTCGACTACAACCGAGCTGGTACACCGCTAGCCGAAATTGTTACACACCCAGATTTCAGAACAGCTGCAGATGCAAAACAGTTTCTTCAGGAACTTCGTCTTATCATGAGAACGATTGGTATTTCAAATGCTGACATGGAGAAAGGACATCTCCGATGCGATGCCAACATCTCACTCAGACCTGTTGGCACAACAGAACTGCATCCAAAAACAGAAGTAAAAAATCTGAATTCATTCAAATCTGTTGAACGTGCAATTGAATTTGAAATCAAACGACAAACAGACTTGTGGAAAACAAACACTCCTCCAGCCGAAACAACGACGCGCGGGTGGCATGATGCAAAACAACACACGTACGAACAACGATCAAAAGAAACCGCAAACGATTACCGATTCTTCCCCGAACCAGACATTCCACCAATGATGCTAGAAGACATGGCGAAAGAAGAACAGAATCATCTACCCGAACTACCCAAAGGCAAAAAGGTTCGCTTCATGCGCGAATATTTCTTCAAGCCAGCAGATGTCCGACTCCTCGTCGAAAACAAGCAGCTCGGAGATTTTGCTGAAGCAGTAATGTCAGAAGCACTCAACTGGCTTCATGACATGCCTGATGCCGATGGCACTGCAGAAGAAATAAAGGAAAAACACGGGCCGAAAATTGGAAAAATAGTTGGTGCATGGATAACCTCGAAACTTCTTGGCGCACTCGCCGAAAGAAACATATCACTCGATAGAACAGACATCACACCTGAAAATTTTGCAGAGCTTGTTGCAATGGTCATGAAAAACCACATCAACAGCTCAACAGGAACCAAAGTCTTAAATGTGATGATAGACACAGGACAAGACCCAAGCAACATCGTAGAAGAACATGGATGGACTCAAGTTTCCGACGAAGGAACACTTGATACCGCAATCATGAAGGCAATCAATGAAAATCCAGATGCGGTAGAAAAATACAAAGCTGGAAAAGTGCAGCTCATTCAGTTTTTGGTTGGCGCAGTCATGAAAGAAACTAAAGGATCAGCAGATCCAGCTGTAGTCAAAAAATTACTCGAAGATACATTAAAGTCATAATTTTAAGTCTAGATAACACATGTATAAAAAAAGGGTTGAGCTTAGGCTCAACCCTTTATCGCCTTAGCGACATTCATCATTACGTGACTTCGACAGGCTTTACAGATCCATCATCCTTTCTCTTCTTTGCATCCTGAACCTGCGCTGCATGAACCCGCCGATCAGCATCAAACCGCGCTAGAAAAGCGACCTCACCCTGAGTTCTCCGCGCCCTGGTCTTCTTACGGATCGCACGAGCTCGACTAGAACGACCAGCGTCAGCAGCTTTCTTTGCCGCCTCATCACCACCCGATAGTGAAGGATACCTGCCTTGTGTCTTGATGCGTGCATCAGCAGCAAGTTTTTTATCCGTCTCCAGCTCAATCCGCTCTGCCACCTGTGCTGCGGTAGGATCTGGTCGAGACATCAGCCACACCAGCTTCTTCAGACGCTTCCAGTGCGTATGAGTTGCAGGATCTCGCTGCTGCCATACCTGTGCGATCCTCGAGATCTCGACATTGATCTGCCGAACAACATCGGAAGAATCATACAAAGCATCAGCGCCAAGCGAATGTCGCATCTCTTTTCGAAAAGCATACAGCGGATCAAGAATACTCTCAAAATCCACAACAGTCTTCGCGTCCGACAACAGCGTCTCATTTGCAAACGGAATATCACCCGAACGATCAGCAGGCACCATCACCACACCAGGCGCAACAACGTACTGCGGACCGCCAGATGTCTGAGGCGATGAGCTCAACCGAAAGTCATCCTCATTACGTCGACCGCTACGAATCTCATCAAGAATCCGAGTTTCTCGCGCAAGATTATACTCGCAATGCCACCGCTCTTGCTCTGGACTATCAAACTGATTCGTCTTCAGAAAACGGATAGCACCAAACACATAATGAGCCCGTTCCACCCTCCTAGTCTGCTTGCGACCATCGCGCCAAAACGTCTTACCGATACGATGCTTCGCAAGAATTGCAAGTACTGCGTCGGTATCCCTGTTGCACAAAACAACACTTCCCACCTGATGACAATCACGAGAGTTAAACACCTCTTCGCAACATGCACACTGATGAGTAGATTCAATCGAATCCTTGTAGCGACGACTCCGACAAAACCGCTCAAGCTCATCATAGGTCAGCCGCGGACCATCAATCTCGTTCAAGTACGGCGCAAAAATCTGCGCAGCCTCATAGTGAGAGAGCGGCAATTGAGGAAGCGGAAAATCATTCCCAAACTTCATCAACTCAGCATCCGTCATGACAGCAACCTGGACAACAGGACCAACCACTACCTCATCAGGCGGAGGCTGGATAACCACCGCAACCGAAGACTGGTCATCAGGCGCAACAACCGCGTCAGCCTCAACCAATTGAACCGCAGGAGTCAAAGACTCCTCACCATCCATAGCCTCAGCCAGTACAATCGACGGATCCTCAATCGAGTCACCAACATCATTCAAAACTACGATGATCAGTTGCTGCAAGGCATCCGCAGCCTCTTGTTTTGCAACAGCAACAACACCCTGACTCTCAGATCGTAACCGAAGCTCGTCAACACGCCTCTGAAGCTCATCCGCCTCTTCCCTATATTCCACCGAACGAGTCTTATACGCCCCAGCATCATCTGAGAGACGCTGCGCTCGATCCGTCAGCGTACGCACACGATCAAACTTTGTAGGAACACTCATTTCAACACCAGCACTCATAACGAGGCCTCTCTTTCACGATATGTAATGACCGACCCGTACAAAAATAATGCACGGTACGATGGGGCAAATATATAGGGTGACGCCTGAACTGTCAAGCTCAAACTGAGGAGAATATATACCCTAATCCACTAAATTTGGTAAAAAAGTACCCACGGAATTAAGTGCTTCCTCGTTGTTTTCTATCCACACAATACGATCATCTCTCGAAAACCATGTTTTCTGACGTCTTGCATATTGTCGTGTATGAATCTTAATCAACTCAATCATCTCCTTCTGATCAATATCATTTTTTAAAAAAGACACAACTTCTTTATAACCAATACTGTCCAGGGCTAACGCATCATATCCAAATCGATCCACAATATCACGAACCTCATCCACCAACCCCTCGCCCATCATCGAATCTACACGCGTATCAATACGATCAATAAGCACATCGCGCTCAACACTCATCCCCAACTGCAACACATCAAATAACTTCGGACCGGAAACAACATCCGCCTGCCCCAACTGTACTCGCTCAAGTGCTCGAATCACTCTTCGTTTATTTGAAATTTGAATCGACGCATACGCATCAGGATCAACCTGACGAAGCTGATTGTGTAACTCATTCAACGACATCGCATTCAACTCTCGACGAAAATCTTCATCTATCTCGACATCAGCATATTGCATATTATCTACAACTGACTGTACGTAGTACCCCGTCCCTCCAACCAACACAGGAACCTTACCTTGCTCATAAACCTTATTGATCGCGCGCAACGCATGTCGCTGAAAAACTGAAACCGAAATCTTCTCATCAGGAGAAAATATATCAAACATAACATGAGGAATCTCATCAACATATCCAACACCATCCGCAACCCGACCAAACACAGGCTTCGCTGTCCCAATAGACAACTCACGATATACCTGACGAGAATCTGCATTCACAATGACTCCACTATATTTTTTTGCAATCGAAAGCGCGCAACTAGATTTCCCAGATGCTGTCGAACCAACAATAACAATAAGTGGTCTATTCTCTAGTTCCATACAAAATCCACATCAATGCTTTTGAAATCTTCACATCAAAAATATTTCCGACCATGTCAGAAGTCCCAGGAAACTGAACACGTTTCATTTCACGAGAATTTCCAATGACCCAACCTTTATCGGATCCTTCGACAGGCTTAAATGTATCAGCCAAAACACTCACCATACGCCCAACATACTTCTGATTTTTTCGCAGAACCATCTCTTCCATCAATGTTTGCAGCTCTCTCCATCGTCGTTTCTTATCTACTTGCGATACATCGTCATTCCACGCTTTATGCCCCACAGTCCCCGTACGAGCAGAATATTGAGCTGTATATGAAATATCAAAATCACACTGCTTATATAAATCTACTGTGTGCTGAAAATCCTCTTCGGACTCTCCGCAGTATCCCACAATAATATCCGTCCCAAGAGCGATATCAGGCAATTTTTTTCTAATACGTTTTACGGTATCAATAAACAACTCACGCCCATGTCGACGATTCATCCGACGCAAAACCGAATCACTCCCCGCCTGAACCGGTAGGTGCAAGAAATTCATATGCGCAGGTAACGACATCGCATCAATAATCTCATCGTCCATATGCAACGGATGAGGAGCAGTAAAATGCAATCGTTTGATCCCATCAATCTGATTTACTTCCCACAACAGAGCAGCAAAATGGTTTTTATATGGATTCCCCTCCGAAAAATTTTCAGGATCAACAGCCTCAAACGAATTCACCGTCTGTCCTAACAGCGTCACCTCAACACAACCACGATCCGCCAAATCACGAATCTCATGAACAATATCAGACACCGATCGATTCTTTTCAAATCCGCGAGCAAACGGAACCACGCAATATGTACAAAACTTATTACACCCTGTTTGAATCGTCACATAAGCCTGTCTGACCTGATCACGAATTGGATTCAATTTTAGATAATCCTCAACCAACGAACCAGAATTCACTAAATCAGGATTTAGACTCGACAACCACTCAGGCAACTTCACCATGTCTTCAATTGGAAAAAACAAATCAACCATCGGCATCTTCTTTTCAAGCGCACCATCTCGATCACGTCCAGGCATACACCCCGTCACACCCAAAATCACCTTCTTACCCTTCTTCCTCATCTTGGCAAATTTATGCATCTGTCCAAACACACGATCTTCTGCTGATTTCCGAACACTACATGTATTCAGCAATATAAAATCTGACTCATGCGGATCAGATGTTTCCGTCATCCCCAAATCAGAAAGAACCGAAGCAACTCGCTCCGAATCATTTTTATTCATTTGGCAGCCGTATGTTATAAGATGATAGGTAGACATAGAGAATCATTACAAGTGATAAGAATATACGTGATAACAACAATAAACTCAAGGCATGAGCTCAATAATTTTGTCAGACATTCATAACAATTCCTCTCCTTATAAACGCAGTATTGACCTAAAAAACAAAGCCGATTATACTCATTTCTTGTCCTAAGGACCCATTCACAACCTTTACGTTGAATTGAAGAAAATAATAGGAATGTAATCTACACACAAAAGATTGTGAACAAGTCCCTACCTATACGTAATGTGGAAATAGTATGGCTCACAGCCTGACAGAACAAATCAACGAACAATTCGGAAAAGCAAAACATGTTTTAATCGCTATTCCGAAAGGAGGTACAGGAGACAATATCTGCGCGGCAGCAAGCCTCGCACATTATTTGCGTGCACACAAAAAGGAAGTGGATATAGTGTGTGACGCATTTTTATTTCCAAAAAATCTCAACTTCATTAAAAATGAAATTGGCGAAATCAAACACAACCTTCCCGCAATTCAAGCGCTTGATATTTCTATCGACGTAACTGACACACCTCTGTCCGAACTATCTTATGATGTAAAAGACAATAAACTTAAAATCCATGTCGCAATCAAAGAAGGAACCATCACTCCAAAACAAGTACAAACAAAAAATACATCATATCGATACGACACCATTGTCACAATTGGAACTGCAGATTTAGATAGCCTTGCTGGTGTTTCAAAAAAAGCTGCAGACATGTTTTACGAATTACCAATCATCAACATTGATCATGCTGCAAGCAACGAACACTACGGCCAAATTAATGTAATTGAACTCAGCGCTAGTTCAAACTCTGAACTCATCTTCCGACTCCTCGACAAACTCGGTGAACATACACTCACAAAAAACATCGCACATCTATTACTTACTGGAATTATCATCGCAACCAAAAGCTTTAAAACAAACAATGTCACACCAAAACTTCTCACTATCGCATCACGCCTCATGACCATGGGTGCGCAGCGTGAAGAAATCGTTACCAGCCTCTTCCGCACACGCACACTTACATCACTCAAGCTATGGGGTGCAGCTCTATCAGAGTTGCAACACGAACCACGACACAACATGGTATGGAGCGTTATCCCTCGCGAAGTATTCATTCGTGCAAAAGCTACAATCGAAGAACTCGACAACATCATCGAAGAAATCATAATAAATTCGCCACAAGCGGAAATTATTGTGCTACTCCACGAACGCCCAGATCGAGACAAGGATGCACACGCAATCATAGCAACCACTCACACACATGATGCTCGATCACTCACAAAACCATTCAAAGGACACAAGACAGCCACACGAACCAAAATCACATTCAAAGACAAAACCCTCATCGACGCAGAATCAGCACTCATATCCCACATAAAAGCAGAACTTGAAAAAACTCTTGCTTAAGAGTATTCTGTAAACGCATTTAAACGAGAAAGCAGGAAGGCGAAGGTCTTTCAAGTGGGATGCAGTGGGCTTACTTGCAGAAATTTGTGCAATGAGTCGTACTCAACGTACGTCGAATAAACAAATTTCGAAAGTAAGTGCAATGCACCCATTTCAAAGACCGCTCAGCATAACATGCGAGTATAGCTCAGCGGTTAGAGCACTCGGCTTATATCCGAGCGGTCGACGGTTCAAATCCATCTACTCGCACCAAAAAACACCCACCCGGGTGTTTTTTGATACACAAACATACTGAAGACTCAATCCAAAGCAACCACACCCACAAAAATCACTTAGGCTCGATTAATATCAACCCCTATGCTACACTCACTTTCTATATGAAACTTGATACAAGACAATCCAAGCACTTTACCGACCTCCTCAAACAGGCAGATTTTAGCTGGATTGAAAATTTATCAACTGATCATCCTGATACAGAATTTTTTTTGGTTGGTGGGATTGTTCGTGACATTCTTCTGGAACGCGAATCACATGACGTTGATTTTATCGTACGAAATATTGAAATCGATACATTAGCACAATGGCTCACACAACACGGAACAGTGAATCTTGTCGGGAAAACATTTGGCGTTTTCAAATTCACACCACACGATTCATCAGGAATATATCCAGCTTTTGATATCGCACTCCCCCGTACAGATCACGCAGCTGGGACCGGTGGATACAAAGACGTTGAAACACAAAGCGACCCCTCACTCCCCATCACCGAAGACCTTGCCCGCCGAGATTTCACCATCAACGCACTCGCCTGGGACATCAAGAATGAAACAATGATTGATGAGTGGAACGGAACAGCCGATTTACAAAATCGTATTATTCAAACAGTGGGAAGTCCACAAGAACGTTTCGAAGAAGACTATCTTCGTATTCTCCGAGCACTTCGTTTTGCATGCCAACTTAATTTTAAGATTGAAGAAAATACAGAACTCGCCATAAAAAACATGATCGAGAAAATTAATGATGAAGTAAAGAGCGAGCGCGTTGTCCCACACGAAACCATCGCACGTGAGTTTATGAAATCTCTCGTAGCAGATCCCGTCAAAACATTAGATCTGTGGGATGAGGTTGGTGCATGGCAACATGTGATGCCTGAACTACTCGAGATGAAGAATTCACCGCAACATCCAGAATTTCACGCAGAAGGAGATGTGTGGGTGCACACACGACTCGCACTTAAACAACTTGCATCTAGCGAATGCACAGACTACATCTCTAAACATTTTCCAAAATTCGCTCAAGAACGCACCAACCCTATGAGTCCAGAAATGGTACTCTCAGTTTTACTACATGACATCTCAAAACCAGAAACCATCACAACTCCAGAAAAGGACGGAGTAGATCGCATACGAAATCATGAACACGAAACGGTTGGCGCAATAAAAGCACGTCACATCTGTGAACGCATGAAACTATCATCGCCCGATGAAGTCGGCGTTGATATTGATCATGTTGTATGGCTCATTCGCTTCCACTTGATTGCAGGAACGGGCAATATCGGACAAATGAAACCCACTACAATTGAAAAATACTTCTTCAAGGATCCAACAAGAGGCGCAAACCTCCTCACCATGATTTATGCTGATGGATCCGCCACACTTTCACCTGAAGGCAAGCCGGCACTTGACGTATTGCTCGAAATGATAGATCGTATCCACGAAATCCTCTCTCACTTCAAAAAGAAGTCAGCAGCAATGAAGCTTCCAAAGCCTTTAGTTGATGGGGATGAAATCATGAAAGCCTTTAAACTCAAGCCAAGTAAGCAAATCGGAGAACTCCTTCATGCAGCTCGAGAAGCACAGCTTTCAGGAGAAATAACCTCAAAAGAGGAAGCTCTCACACTCTTAAAAACAAAATTATAATATGGAAATCATCGTACCTGAAGATAACGAACCAATGCGGCTCGATCACTTTTTGACCAAAACATATCCAGAACGATCACGCACATATTGGCAGAAACTCATCACATACAAACACGTCTTTGTTGATGGTATTAATACCAGCAAGCATTTTTTAGTATCACCGGGAGCCAAAATCAGGATCGAAGCACAAAAAGAGCAAGATACCGTGAACACAGAAATCCCAGATATCGAGGTCATCGCTGAAACAGATGATTATATTGTTATAGAAAAACCAACCGGACTACTCACCCATCCCAATGCACAACACCCGCATGAAGCAGCTGTTTCAACATGGGCAAAGCAGTACTCGCTACAAGTAGCAGAAGTTGGGGATGACCCAAAACTTCGACCAGGGATCGTACATCGATTAGACCGCGACGTCTCAGGAGTCATGATCATCGCAAAGACACAAGAATTTTTTGAACATCTCAAAAATCAATTTCAAGAACGAACAGTACAGAAAGAATATCTCGCACTCGCACATGGAACAGACTTTGATAACGAAGTTGACCTAACATTTCGTCTTGCACGAAACAAGAAAACAGGAAAAATGTCTGCGCTTCCAGAATCGAGTCATGAAGGAAAAGAAGCTCGCACAAGCATCGTCGTTGATACAAGATACACCAGCTCTACCCTTCTTCGCATTCATCCCAAAACAGGACGAACGCATCAAATCCGCGCGCATCTCTTCGCCAAAGGAAATCCAATTGTGGGAGACATTCTCTACACCAGCCGTAACTTCATTACCAAACTCGATGAAAAACTTGGACGTATTTTCCTGCACGCACACACGCTCACTATCGCGAACATGAAAGGTGAAGTAAAAACATATACATCTTCATTGCCAAATGGCATCAAGAAATTCGTCAAAACTCTCAAGGTAATTGTATGATCATAAGCATCTCCGGAAATGCCGGCTCTGGAAAATCCACTGTCGCAGAAAAAGTTGCAGTAAAACTCAATTACGAAAGTTATTACATCGGAGGTATTCGTCGGGAAATGGCACGCAAACGTGGAATGACACTTGAAGAATACAATACCTACGGTGAAACACATCCAGAAACAGACGAAGAAGTCGAAGACTACCAAACAGATCTTGGGAAAACAAAAGACAATTTCGTCATCCAAGGCCGTGTCTCATATCACTTCATACCGCAATCAATAAAAGTATTCCTAGATGTTCATATCGATGAAGGAACAAAACGTATCTGGAAAGATATGCAGGAGAACCCAGAGGAGCGAAATGAAGCCAAAATCTCGTCCCCTGAGGAGCTCAAAGCATCACTCATCAAGCGCCAGAAGTCTGATATTCTCAGATATAGGAAATTCTACAATCTAGACCCATACAATACCGAAAATTACGATATTGTTATTGATTCTACAGATATGACACCCGATCAGGTCGTAAACACGATCATAACCCACCCCCTCGTAAAACAGGCCTAATTTACTCACTTGACACATATCATCAAAATGAGTACAATTGCGCTCGTAAATATACTCTATATGACGATTATCGAAACAAAGGATATTGCATCAGGACAACTGTTGCGCGTCCACCACAAAATCGTAGAAGGCGAAAAGACTCGTACTCAGGTTTTTGAAGGGACAGTCATCAAGCGCCGCGGCGGAAATACACCCAACGCAACATTCACCATTCGAAAGAAATCAAAAGGTGATGTATGGGTTGAAAAAATCTTCCCCGTCCAACTCCCTACGATCGAAAAAGTTGAATTGGTAAAAGAATTCCAAAAACGACGAGCACAAATGACTTTCCTAAGAAACGTGAAGTACAAAAAGAAACTAAAGGAAGTTGTTACCTCAATGATTGGAAAAAAACACAAAGCAACTACTCCAGAGCCAGAAGCTAAGGTAGAGGAACCAAAGGCTGAGGCAGTCGAAGCTAAAACAGAAGAACCCAAAGCTGAAGAGGTAAAACCTAAAGCTGAGGAAGCTAAGCCAGAAACTACAGAAGCCGCAACGGCAGCAGAAGAACCAAAAGATGAAGCCGAAGCAAAACCAGCTGAAGCAAAGAAAGTTGAGCCAGAAAAACCAGAAAAGAAATAAGTTTATAAGTTTAAAAAAGTCCCGACCTTCGGGATTTTTTGATACCTAATGTACTGCAGCAGAATCCGCCGGATCTACTATCAGATCCCCAGCAAGATGTCCGACCAACTCAACGCAACTCAACGAAGTCGCAAGATCAGAAGCAGACTGATCAAAATGGCGCATACATCGAGTAATCCGCTCTGATAAATCACTGTCATACAGAACAGACTCACTATTGTAGATATCAGCCTGTGCTTGAAACATCACATTCAGAACAACATGATCCTTAACATAAAACTCAACCTGAGCAAGGATCATCTAAGGACGGTTTTCAGCACCAACAAGCATACCATCGTCCTCATCCACACCATCTGCATCCGCAGAGACATCGACCCCCCACTCAAGACGATACTGACCACATGCACTCTGCATGCGACGCAATGGATACAACTGATATACGGTTTTCAAATGACCTACACACGGCTCGTCATCTACATACAACAAGTCTATAGCAGCACTTATATCAAGACCGACCTTCTTGAAAACCGATTCAACATCGCACAACCAAGCCGCAGCAGCAAGAAACCCTTGAATAAACTCAGACATACAAAACCCCCTAAAAAAGCTATTTCATACTTAGTATAAACACACACATCCGTCAATACACACCCTAAAAAACGGCCGAAGGCTTTTCTCTAAACTCACCCCTCAAATCTCAATCCTATTTCAAGTACTTTCCGGAAACAGACGCTTTAGTCTTCTTAATCTCTGACGGCGTACCCTCAGCGACAATCTGTCCACCATATTTACCACCACCAGGTCCCATATCAATCACCCAATCTGCTGATCGAATCACATCTACATTATGTTCAATCACGAGAACCGTATTCCCCTTCTCAACCAACATCATCAACACTCCCAGCAACTTTTTAATATCATCAAAATGCAAACCAGTGGTCGGCTCATCCAAAATATACAATGTCTTACCTGTTGAGCGCCGAGACAATTCCGTAGCCAATTTCACACGCTGCGCCTCACCACCAGACAGCGTTGTCGCTGGCTGACCAAGCTGTACATATCCCAATCCGACTTCAGATAAAATACGCAACTTCTCTGAAACATTTGGAATATCTGAGAAAAACAGCTTTGCTTCCTCAACCGTCATCTTCAACACATCTGAAATATCCTTATCACGATAATGAATCTCAAGCGCTTCACGATTATATCGTTTTCCATGACACTCATCACACTCAACAAACACATCAGTCAAAAACTGCATTGGAATACGAACATACCCCTCACCCGCACATGCCTCACAACGACCACCACCACGCACATTAAACGAGAACTTACCCGCATCATACCCACGTGCTTTCGCTTCAGGAACCTCCGTAAACATGTCACGAATAATAGTAAACAAACCGGTATACGTTGCAGGATTTGAACGAGGTGTTCGACCAATCGGAGATTGATCAATAGAAATCACTTTATCAATATTCTTCAAACCCTTCACTTCCTTGTGCTCGCCAGGCTCAGCCTTTGCGCGATAGAAATGCTTTGAAAGAAAGGTACCTAAGATATCAAGTACTAACGTAGACTTACCAGAGCCAGAAACTCCAGACACAGCCACAAACTTTCCTAATGGAATCTTCAAATCAACATTATCTAAGTTGTGTTGTGTCGCACCAATCACCTGCAAAAACTTACCTGTTCCTTTATGTAATTTCTTTGGAGGATCAATCGATTTCTTCCCAGACAAATACTGACCCGTCATCGAATTCTTGTCCTTCTTTAATTGCTCAAGTGTTCCTTGAGCAATAATCTCACCACCATACACACCAGCACCAGGACCAACATCAATGACAAAATCCGCAGCAGCCATGATTTCCGCATCGTGCTCAACAACAATTACTGTGTTACCCAAATTACGTAGTGACGTAAGTGTCTCAACGAGTTTACTTATATCCTGAGGATGCATACCAACCGATGGCTCGTCCAACACATAGATCACGCCAGTTAAACCAGTTGAAAGCTGTGAAGCTAAACGAATTCGCTGAGCCTCACCACCAGACAACGTTGTCATCGAACGATCTAGTGTTAAATAATCCAAACCAACAGCTCTAATTTTTGATAAGCGCTCAACAATCTCTTTAACTACTGGCATTGCGATCTTCGCATTATCACCCTCCAAAATACCCTCTTTCTTCTTCTTATCCTCACTTGAACCGAGTAATCCAGAAAACCAATCATGCGCTTCATCAACAGAAAGCTTCACTGCATCAGAAATCCCCAAATCATCAATGGTCACCGTCAAAGCCTCAGGCTTCAAACGCTTTCCCTGACACGACGGACATACACTCTCATGCATGTAATTCTCTATCTCCTTTCTAATGTAATCTGAATTTGTCTCTGCATGACGTTTTTCCAAACCAGGAATCACACCTTCATACATAGATGTTTTCTTTCCGACTTCATATTCCTGATCGCCCGTTCCGTACAACAAAATATCATATGCCTTTCGAGACAGATCCTTCACCGGTGTCGCTATATTAAATTTGTGCGCCGCAGCTACTTCAGTCAACAACTTCAAATGCCACTGCTGATTTCCCGTAATACGCACCCACGGCTCTACCGCCCCTTCTTCAAGCGTGAGCTTTTTATTAGGGATAACCAAATCTGCATCAACCTCCATAGTGATACCCAAACCAGTACATCGCGGACATGCACCATGAGGCGAGTTAAAACTAAATGAACGCGGCTCAAGCGCAGTACTCCTCGCACCACATGAACCACACAATAAGTCTGTAGAAAAAATCGTATTCGTATCTGAATCAACTATATGAACAATAATCATGCCATTACCCCAGTCCAATCCCTTCTCAACCATATCCATGAACCCAGCTTCCTTACCCTTCACCAACTCACCCATAAACACCTCTAACGAATGCGGATACGTTTCATCAATTGTCATAGCCGCCAAATCATTTCGACGAACATAACTTCCATCAATGCGATACATATCCGATGGAATCTGCGAAATCATCGCTTGAATCTTCTCATTCTTACCGTATTCATTTCGTAGCAGTGGTGCCAAAATACGAACACGATCACCACGTCGTAAAATTCCACGAATACCTTCAACAATCTGTCCCTGTGTTAACTGACGAACATCAGATCCACACAACGTACAATGCGGCAAACCAATGCGCGCATACAACAAACGTAAGTGGTCATATATCTCCGTTGTCGTACCAACTGTTGAACGAGGATTTTTAGTATTGGATTTTTGATCAATCGCAATTGTTGGAGATAAACCATGAATCTCATCTACATCTGGCTTGTCCTGCATTTCCAAAAACTGACGCGCGTACGCAGACAAACTTTCTGCATAACGACGCTGTCCCTCCGCGTAAACAGTATCAAACGCAATCGAAGATTTTCCTGAACCAGACAATCCCGTAACAACAACAAGTGCATTCTTAGGGATATCCACAGAAACATCCTTCAAATTGTGAACGCGTGAACCTTTAATAGAGATCACATCAGCAGTTTTGACAGTTGTCGCCGCTGCTTTCTTTGCAGTTTTCTTAGTAGGCATAAAGAGAATTGGTGAGTCTAGTGAAATATCTAAAACAAAAAATAGACCCAGAAAATCAAGTCTATCAGTTAATTTACGCGTGGTCAAGGGTGGATAATTCTCTGTTATCCACCGGTTGTAAGGTGAGAAAAAATACTGTTCCACTGATCACGATCGAGCGCGCCCTGAAAACGCTTCCCATTTATGAAAAAAGTTGGAGTTGATCGAACTCCATCATCAACACCCTGCTCATAATCACGATTTACTTTCGCAAGATGATGCTGCGATGTAAAACAATCCCAGAACACACCTACATCAAGACCAATCGTTCGTGCGTAGCGCAACAAATCTTTATCTTCTAAGTTGGCCTGGTTTTTATATAACTCATCATGATACTCCCAAAACTTATCTTGATCCTGCGCACATTCTGATGCTACCGCCGATGGTACTGCGCGCCGATGAATTTGATACAGCGGAAAATGTCGATACTCAATATGAATACGGTCGGCATATGGAACCATCGCTTCCTTAAACGATTGCGTCGCTCGAGCGCAAAATGGACACTGAAAATCGCCATATTCAATGATGGTAATCGGCGCACCAACAAAACCCTGAGTTGGTCTGTCTACATCATCAGAAATACTACTCCCCGAATAGGAAGCAGTCGAAACACCCAAAACAACAAACCCAGCAAAAATAACAACTATCACCATCAATGCCAAAAAAGCATATTTCCATACTTTTGATGGACCATGCGTCGGCGGTAATGCACTCACCTGCTGCTCAGTAAGATTCACTCCTTCTTTCATAGAAGACCATTATACCACAGAACTAAGACTTGACGTTCTCAGGACCATATGCTAGTATACTCACTCAATAACAGAACTCTTACAGAACTCGCATATATGCAATCACTACTGACAACAGCGCAATTTATCCTCCCCGTCCTACTTATTACCGTAATTTTACTTCAAGCTCGTGGAACTGGACTTGGTGCCGGATTTGGTGGAGAAGGAAACATTCAACAGACAAAACGTGGTGTGGAAAAGAAGATTCACAACACAACAATCGTAATTTCAATTCTCTTTTTTATCTCAGCATTCCTCGACATCTACTTGCAACTCTAAGGAGTTTCAGATACACTGAAATACTCAAACTCTCTCTTTAAATACCTCCTGTGTTCCTCAAAAACTTATTATCACTGATCAAGTCTGGTCATTCCAAAACGGATGATATCCAAGAACTTGATCAAAAACTCGTTTTTAATGTTCATAAAAAGTATGTTCCACGCGTACGCCAACTCAAGTACGCACGGCTATTTTTGACACTTTCAGAAAAAATTCTGCTTGGTTTCGGCGCACTGCTATTCATCATCGGCTTAAGTTGGTGGTCAACACAGTTTGCCACAACTCATCGAATTAATACGCCCGCCACTGGTGGAACGTACCGAGAAGGAATCGTGGGTACACCACAACATCTTAATCCATTATACTCATCTTTATCGGCTGTTGATGCAGCTGCATCGAAATTAGTGTTCTCAAGTATCATGCGCTACAACAACGAAGGAAAGCTGGTGAACGATATTGCAACAGAACTCTCAACGGATGAAAAAGAAACGACCTACACAGTCGCTATTCGATCTGATGTAAAGTTTCATGATGGTACACCACTAACTGCAAACGACATTGCGTTTACTATTGAACGCATTAAAAACGAAGAATCAAAAAGTCCTTTACGACAACAACTCTTCAATGTAGCAACAGAAGTGATCAATGATCATAAACTGACTATCACACTTGAAGATCCATTCGAACAATTCCGCGAACTTCTCACATTCGGCATTCTGCCACAGCATGTGTGGAATGACATCGAACCTAAAGACATGAGCGCATCACCGCTCAATATCAAACCAATCGGTTCGGGTCCATATGTGTTCGAGGAATTATCAACCGACGACGTCGAAGGAATCAGTACCATTCGAATGATACGTAACGAAAATTTCTATCGCACACCGCCACACATTTCGGCAATCGAAATTAAGGCGGCAGCAACAAACAATCAAGTCTTAGATTTATTTTTAAAACAGGAAATCGATGGATTAGCTGCGCTCTCCGCAGAAGAAAGTAACAGACTTGGAGAAAAACGCGCAAACCAGTACACCTTTGCTGCCCCTGAATATACTGGAATATTTTTCAATCAGCTGCTAAATGTTTCTTTAAAAAAGCAAACCGTTCGTGACGCATTATCATATGCTATCGATAAGCAAAAAATCGTAGATGAAACACTAGCCGGTCGTGCACAAGTTGCACACTCCCCTTTCATCGAAGGCATGCCAGGATACATCGAGGGTGAACATACAACAGATATCGAAAAAGCTGTTCACATGCTGGACGACGATAACTGGGAACGCGTATCCCGAGAAGAATTCCTCACTGCTAAAGTTGAGGAGATACTTGAAGACTGGACGGCTCAATACAAAGAAACACACGAAGAAGCAGAACCAGCTGAAGAAGAAGTAGAACAAGCTCGGTCAGGATTCACTGAAACAACCGGCGCAACACTGGACGCATTGCAACCATACTTCAGAAAACGAAACAACACATATCTAGAAGTTAATCTGTCTCATGTTGATACAGACGATGCCACCGCAATCGCACACAGCGTAAAAGCTGCATGGAGATCACTTGGTGTGCACGTCACACTCACCCCAATCCCAGGATCACTACTAGAACGCGAAACCCTCAAAAGTCATGCATACGAAGCATTGCTAGTGGGAGTTGTACTCAGTACAAATCCGGATCCATACCCATTATGGTATGACGCAGGAAATGAATCTCGCGCTACGCTCGCACGCTTTATTGATAGACGATTGGACGATTTACTTGAAGCATCACGAAACACCAAAGACAAAAAGAAGAAGGCTGATCTATACACCCAATTCCAGGAATTCATTATCAAGAACAAACCCGCAATCATTTTGTACAATCCAACATATCACTACGCTGTACATCCAAAAGTCATGGGAATTACAGAAGGACGAATCATCACTCCTGTCGACCGATTTGCAGATATCGAAAAGTGGTATATCAAATCTAAAAAGAAGTGGAGTTGGTAGACACAACTACCCTCAAGCCGAAGTGGTGGAATGGTAGACACGCATGCTTCAGGTGCATGTGGGCGCAAGCCCATGAGAGTTCAAGTCTCTCCTTCGGCATAATCAATCAACATAATTTATAAACATCGAGACATACTCGATACCTTCTCAGAACATAATAGCTACAAGCTAAGTAATATGCCTCCAAAACAAACAGACAAGCGAAGCAGCGGATATACACGCCGCCCAGCTAACGCTGCAGCACGAAAGCCAGCCACACAATCAGCTCGCCCTGCTCGTCCCGCACGAAAAGCACAATCAGCTCGACCTACACGACCACACGCAAAATCAAAACCAAAAACCTCACGCGGAAAAGGCCCACAACGTGGACGCATCCGCCCACAGGTACAAGAAGAACGAAAACCAGCTCCAATCAACAAGAAGCTCAAAATCTATGCACTCGGAGGATTGGAAGAAATTGGTCGTAACTGTACCGTACTAGAATGTGGTGATGACATCCTTATTGTTGACGCCGGATTCATGTTCCCTGAAGAAGACATGCATGGCATTGATTACATCGTGCCAAACATCACTTCGCTCAAAGGTAAAGAAAAAAATATCCGAGGAATTATTGTGACACATGGACACATGGACCATATTGGTGCATTTCCACACATTCTCGGGCCATTGGGCAACCCCGTGATCTACACCGCTCCACTGACAGCAGGTATGATCCGCAAACGAATGGAAGAACACAGAGAAGCACCAAAACCAAACATCGTGATCGTAAAACGAGATACCGAAAAGTTTAAGCTTGGAAAGAATTTTCACTTTCAACCGTTCCACATCAATCACAATATTTCCGACGCGTTCGGTGCAGCTATCGACACGCCATACGGTAAAGTATTGATGACAGGAGATTTCAAATTCGATTACTCACCAGTAAACGAAGAACCAGCAGATCTCCAACGTATCGCCATGTTCGGTGCGGAAAAACCATTACTCCTCTGTTCGGATTCAACAGACTCAGAACACGAAGGATACCAATCTCAGAGAAAATTGTGGGTGAAGAATTGGATCGTGCGATTGCATCACAGAAAAATCGCATCATCGTAGGAACCTTCTCTTCCCTCCTCACTCGAGTCCAGCAATTACTCTGGGCAGCTGAGAAAACAAATCGAAAAGTTCTCATACTCGGACGATCCATGAAAAATGCGAT
>CAZHXK010000009.1:0-24793 GCA_964536565.1 uncultured Gammaproteobacteria bacterium | reverse complement strand
AAAAATTGCAGATAGCTGGGCAATAGCTAAACAAAAATTAAAAGGTCTAAAGAATAAAGAAGAAAAAACAGCATATCTCAAAACAGTACAAGTTTCCACAATCTACAACGATGATGGTGGACGCAAAGTAGACCCATCAAAACTAGTCCCACCAGATTACGGCATCGACTGGAGATATTCTCATGGATTTGGTATTGGGCAAATCACATCAGCCAATAACGCCAATACGTTCTGCACAAGAAATGGTAAAAAGGTGCGAGGTATCAAAACCGGAGGCAAATGTTTTTCAATTCCAGAACTACTTACCATCGAAGGAGGACTCAATGCTACTGTTGCCCGACTATCTGCATGGTACAAAAAACCATGTTGGGGTGCACCAGCTGGAGTACCAGGAACTCCTCAAGAGAAAGTCGATCTACAGACTATCAAAAAAACAATCGCAAATTGGGGGGCTGGGTGCACAAAAGGATCATCAATTCCCTGGGCATCAACACGCGAGAAAAGATTCAATACATACAAAGCTTGTATCGCAAACGGCGGAACACTGCTAAAATAAAAATCTACATTACCTCAAACACATGCGGACTTCTATACAAAAAACACTCACATTTTTGACCATTAGCATATTCGCTATAACTTTTTTTGTATCACTTCCGCAAACTACCCAAGCAGCCGGACTATGCCATTGCTTTGTTGATACAGGAACAGCATCAACACTTGATTCATGCTCATCACAAGAAGATGACGCTAAGTGTCGAGCACAAGAAGATCCAACTCAAACAGCAAAAGCATGTTTTTTTGCAGAAGGACAAACAGGACAGTGCACAGATACAGAAAACAAAACTTTCGCCGACATCAACGGAACATGCACCTGCAAAGCAGCATTTCAGGAAGATGTCGTACTGAACGACCGAACACCAGCTGGGTGCGCGGTCGTACAAAAAGTACAAAAAGCAAAAAGCCCTTCCTATCAATGTACGTTCACCGCAAAAGCAGCACCGCCTCCATCACAAACACCCGGAGCAGCAGACGAAAAAGAACTTCTCCCCTACAATGCCCCTAACCTCAACGTACCAATCCCCGGCTTAAAATTCTCTCAACTAGAAAAAGTAAAAAAAGGTGCACCACTCAGCATCCCTTGGATCGCACAGTACACATCCGCCATGTACAAATTCCTTGTAGGTGTCGGTATTATTATCGCAGTCATCACTATGATGGTTGGTGGTATTGAGTGGATGACTGCAGGTGGATCTGGGCGCGTTAGCCAAGCTAAAGAAAAATTGCAGCGAGCAACCATGGGGCTCGTCATGCTTCTTGGCTCATATCTCATCCTGTACACGATCAACCCAGACATTCTCTCACTCCAAGCACTAAGCGTACCCACCGTCGGAGGAATTGAGTTTGAAGCAAAATCTGAGTCAAACGCCAAAGGCTCAGCTACAAGCGGAAGTACTGGCGGCAGCGGACCAAGCGTAGTAGGAGGAGGACCATCAGGAGGTGCAGGAGCATCAGCTAAAGGAGAAATGCCACCAAACAACATCATGAACGACCTCAAGAATAACTCGTGGTGTAAAATTAAAAATCCATCAACAAACAAAGAATCTATCGGAGGAATCAAACTAAACCAAGACTATTTTGGATCAGTCGATTGTAACATGGGTAAAAAACGATCTGCAGCAAACGTGCAATACATCGTACTACACAATGGTCGAGCAGCAGGAAGCAATGCAAACGGACAAAAAACATTCGACGCCGCATTCGGAAAGCCGGTCTACTACCCTGCCTACAAACAACTCTCAGATTGGAGAAAAGCAAATTTCAACAAAACATTCAACGCGTCGAGCCACTTCACTATTGGTACAGATGGAACAGTATATCAAACACTCGATGTACTGCGCGCAGGACGACACGCCGTCGGTCATAACTCAAAATCAATCGGTATCGACCTCATTTATCAGAAAAAAGGTGGAAAAATTACATATACCGAAGAACAATATCTCGCAGTAGCCAAACTCTCCAAGCATCTTTCAGGAGCCTATGGTTTCCCTATGAATGATGATACAGTACGTGGCCATGGTGAGTGTCAGAAAAATAGAAGCGACGCACAATTAGATTTCGAAAAGATGGGTAAGCTTGTAGGAAAAACCTTCGATAATAAAAAGCACGGAAGAACGCAAGCTGACACACCAAACTACAGCGCAGCATTCAGTGAATCCTGCAAAAAAGTTCCATAAACCGAAGACATACTAATTCTAGCGTCATCCTAACCAACCTTAGGATGACATTTCTAGTTATATCATTGAAAGTAGAGATATTTTTCAATGCTAAAAAATAAACACTGCCCATGTCAACCAAAACCAAGACTATATTCACCTGTACGAACTGTGATGCTCAAGCTCAGAAATGGGCTGGGCAGGAAAACCATTCGTAATGCAATGAAGAATAGTTTTCCGTTACTAAAAATAAACACTGCCCATGTCAACCAAAACCAAGACTATATTCACCTGTACGAACTGTGATACTCAAGCTCAGAAATGGACTGGGCAGTGTTTCGAATGCAATAAATGGGGAACGATGGTTGAAGAAAACTCAGCCGTTGTCGCAGCTGTGCAAAAAAACACCGTCTCAGGCTCCCCCGCCAAAACAGAATCACTACTACACATAAGCTCAAAAGAAACATCGAGAACCAAAACCAACATAGAAGAAATGGATCGCGTACTAGGTGGAGGTATTGTTGCTGGAGCTATCATGCTACTCGCTGGAGAACCAGGTATCGGAAAATCAACACTCATATTACAAATCGCAAACGCACTCGCAACCAAAACCGCACCTGTACTATATATCTCCGGCGAAGAGTCCGGATCACAAGTCGCAAGCCGACTCAAAAGACTCGATTTAAAAAATGAAAACATTCTCTTCTCTGAAGAAACCATGGCAGAAAATATCGCCGCAACGATCGAAAAAGAAAAGCCTGCATGTGCCATCGTCGACTCCATCCAAACCATCCAAACAACACTCTCAGATTCCGCTGCAGGAACCGTCTCACAAGTGCGGGCAGCAGCAGGTCTCATCACACAAAAAGCAAAAAAACTCGGAATCCCCGTCTTCCTCATTGGTCATGTCAATAAAGAAGGAGGCGTCGCTGGACCAAAAACACTCGAGCATCTCATCGATGCATTATTCGTTATTGAAGGAGAACGCTCCGGACAAACCCGCATATTACGCGCATTAAAAAACCGATTCGGCCCTGTCGACGAAATCGGCATGTTTACGATGGAGGGATCTGGAATGGTTGAAGTTTCAAATCCTTCTGAACTTCTGCTGGAAGAACGCGCAGAAACAAGCGCGGGTTCAGTTGTCACATCAATTATCGAGGGAACTCGACCTCTGCTAGTAGAAGTCCAAGCACTTGTCACAAAAGTCCAACTAGGCTTTCCTCAAAGACGCGCATCAGGATTCGATGCAAATCGACTTCAAATCATCATCGCCATTTTATCCAAACGAATGAAACTACCTCTTGATAGCTACGACGTATTCATCAACGTTTCAGGCGGCATCAATATCAAAGAACGTGCAGCTGATCTCGCTGTTGCAACAGCCATTGTATCAGCACTCAAAGACAAACCTATTTCAAAAAACATCATTACATTCGGAGAAATCGGACTCGGCGGAGAAATTCGCTCTATCCCCCATTTTGAAAAACGAATTAAGGAAGCAGCACGACTCGGCTTCACGTATGCACTTGTCCCCAAAAAACACAAAAAAATAAAAACGAATCTTGCCATAGTTGAGCTGGAAAATATCGATGCAGTTGTTCAAAAACTCCTCAAGAAATAACTAGGGCGGGTACCCAATAATGAGCTTTTATATTGACAAAAAGCGCCATCTTTGATAACGTTCACATAGCACATTGCATGGTTTGACTAGCAGGCACATTGATTCACAAGATCGAAACTGTTTTCAATGTTGCAAGTAAGCACCCTAAATCAAAAACACACGTACCAAGATGGAGGAGTCGTGATCACAACAACAGCACTTCAGATGATCGGATTCATTGCAACCAGCTATGCGCTCGTGCAAATCTGGAACACAGATAACTCGATCATGAGTGTTCCACTCAAAGGCATGAACAAACTATATACGCCCGCATGCAGCCTCCTTGGCCCAGGACTAATATTTTTTGCACCAAACGCCAATCTCATATCCATCGGAGTATTCGCAACACTAACATTCTTGTGTTTTTGGAGATTCGTACACAAGCAGTCTACAACATTTAAGAACCAAGTCAGTCGAATGCATTCAATTCACACAAAGATACTACACTAACGCCCACAAGGCGTTTTTTTACTCCATATGAACCCGCCGCCGCAACACATCCAACCGCGCCCACATTTCGGGACATCGAGACTTATCCTCATCTGTCTCACATAATTTAATCGCCTCACGTTTTGCCAAATCAATCAGTCCAACATCTTTAAGCGAAGCTAATTTCAAATCAGCAAATCCAGATTGCATCGTGCCATACATATCCCCAGGCCCACGCATTTCTAAATCATGTTTGGCCAGTACAAAACCATCATCGTGTTTCTCAAAAATTCTTAATCGACCATTCGCTTCGTCTGACTCCTTGGACACAAATACATAACAATACGACTGATGCGACGAACGACCGATACGCCCACGAAACTGATGTAACTGAGCCAACCCAAATCGCTCTGCCCCTTCAATCATCATGACTGTAGCACCTGGCACATCAACCCCAACCTCAATTACACTCGTCGCGACTAACACATCAATCTCACCAGAAGCCATCCGAGTCATAATATCTTCCTTCTGCTTTGGCTTCATCTTTCCATGCAACATTTCCACAACGCGATCAGAAAATACCCCCTTACTCAAACGCTCAAACACACTACTCACATTCGCAACGTCCATCGTATCCGACTCATCAATCATCGGACATACAACAAACACCTGTCGATCCCGATCAAGCTGATTATGAATCAAGCCATACACCTTTTCTCGATCGATTTCTGAAACAAGTTTGGTTTGGATTGGTTTTCGTCCTTTTGGTTTTTCGCGGATAATCGAAATATCCAACTCCCCATACAACACCAAGCTAGCTGAGCGAGGAATTGGAGTCGCCGTCATCGAAAGAAAGTGAGGCATCAAATCACCCTTCATTCGATCCTTAATCGATCGACGCTGCGCAACTCCAAAACGATGCTGCTCATCGACAACAACCATACCTAAACCGTCGATTTTCAACGGATCATGCAACAACGCATGCGTTCCAATCAAAATCTTTAACCCTCCATGCCCTAAAATATTGGCAAACTGCTTTTTTGTGAGCGCCTCATCAGTTCCATTTACTCTTCGCATACTACGAGAATACAAACCAATCCCCACATCAAAATCCGCAAACAACTCACAAAATGTTTCGTAATGTTGCTGTGCCAAAATCTCCGTAGGAGCCATCAACATACTCACATGTCCTTGCAGCGCCATATGATACATCACCAACGCAGCCACCACCGTTTTCCCGGAACCAACGTCACCCTGCAACATCCGATTCATAGGATGACCTTTCTTCATATCGAGCAATATCGCCCACGCTGCTTTCTTCTGATCATCTGTTAACGTATACGGTAAATTCTTTACAAACTTCTGCAACGATTTTTCATCAATATCTAACACAGGAGCCTGCAACGCAATCAACTCTGAACGTGTCACCGACGCCCGCAACTGCAGCATAAATAATTCATCAAACTTCAAACGCTTCTGCGCCATCCGTAACTGCTTCCATGTTTTTGGTGCATGAATCGCCCGCAGCGCATCTGAAATTTTCATGAGCCCCCCACGCGACGTCACAATCTCGGGCAACCACTCTTCTGGCCGACATTTCTCTAACGCCTTAGAAACAAAAAAACGCATGGACTTATGAGTCATCCCTTTTGTTAATGCATATCGAGCAACAATACTATTCGCATGTATCGAACGCTCCTTAACTTTTTCATGCTCAGGTGAACGTAACTGCAAACCAAATTGATCCTCATACACCTTCCCACTCATATACACCTCATCCCCAGCCTTCAGCGTTTTCTGAATAAATCGATTCCCAAACCAGACCACACGAATAGTTCCAGACTTATCAGCGACCATCGCCTCACTCACCGTCGTTCTTCGCCGAAAACTACGCTTTGCCTGCATCAGCTCTATACGCACCTTAACCGTCACAAAATCACCAGCCTTCACATCGTCAATCATGGCAACAGCCCTACGATCCTGGTAATCTATAGGAAAATAGTGCAATAAATCAGACACTGTCTCAATAGACAGCTTCTTAAAACGAGCCTTAGATTTCTGAGCCAAACCAGAGAGAGATTCGACAGGATCATTACATGCCATAAGCTTCAAGTGTATCACATTGACTCAAAAGCAGCATTTCCGTATACTTTAGGCATTAAGACCACGCTATTTATTATAGTCGTGGAGAGGTGGCCGAGTGGCTGAAGGCAACAGATTGCTAATCTGTGACCCTCCGGGGTCTCGCTGGTTCGAATCCAGTCCTCTCCGTGTTTTTATATGGAGGAATCTACAATCAAAAATCGTCTCTTCGAGTTTACGTATGACTCATATGAAAAACATCGACGAGGCACCGCATGGTACATCGGCGCACTTGTTGTTGCTGGTTTACTTATTACAACCGCACTCGCAACGTCTAACTTTCTGTTCGCCGTACTGATCATTCTGTTCAGCTTCGTCATCTTCATACATGACATGCGCGAGCCAGAAACACATAATTGCGCAATCACAGACGGCGGTGTATATATGGACGATCGTTTCTATCCTTATTCTGAATTCACAGGATTTTGGCTAGTGTACGAACCACCGCGCGTAAAAAATTTATACCTCTCAACAGACGGCATGATTCGTTCACATATCGGCATCCCCCTAGGCGATGTTGACCCTGTTGAACTCAGACGATGGCTGCGCCGCGTTCTCCTGGAAGATCTCGAACGCGATCAAGAACCAATGTCTGAATTGATCGGCCGCGTATTGAAAATCTAAAAATAACGCCCCCGTAGTTTAATGGATAAAACTTCGGCTTGCGGAGGTGGTGATCAGGTATCCAATTACTAATATGTTGCTTACAGATGTAGTGGATATTTTGTGATAAAATCAACGAACAAGTGATGAGGCGATACAATCGTATCGTCGAAGGACTTTGAAATGATTTTAGCCAAAATAGCTGCTACAAATGTGAGTAAGATATTCGTGATTGGGTGCCTCGTTCGATTCTTGGTGCTAAAATTTACAATCAAAAACACGCCCCTGTAGTTTAATGGATAAAACTTCGGCTTGCGGAGCCGGTGATCTAAGTTCGATTCTTGGTGGGGGCATATGGGATTGACATTGTGTCTTCCCTGATGTATATCCTGTATATATCAGAAAAGATGCAAACTCATTTCAAGGAGAATGACATGATCTGGATTGGAATCGGAGTATCAGCAATCACACTCTTTTTTCTCATCCGAGAAATACGAAGCACGAAAGAATGAGACGTCAAAAGTGGCTTTAGAACTGCCATCATCGTAGGAGGCCTCAACGGTCTTGCTGCAACAAGTCTTGGTGTTGGAGCGGTGTTCGCTTATATCCAATACACAGGAACTTCAATTGTTTTTAGCACAACTGCTGTGTTACTCATGGCACTATGAGGCACAATTGCCTATAAACGCATTGGCAAAATACAACCATGGGGTCGTAAATCAGCCCCTACCAAACACAACAGCGGAAACAGACTGACATCCAGCTTCTTTCAAAGCACGTGCACACGCAGAAAGCGTAGAACCTGATGTTGCAACATCGTCGACCAATATCACCTTACGAGGTGGTTTTTTTATGACCGAAAAAGCATCGGACACATTATGTATTCGATCACTTCCCACCATATCAACCTGCCGCTTCGTTGCCTTTGTTCGAACCAACACATCCTCATCACACACCACACCCAACATATCCGCAACATGCTCAGCAATAAGCGCAGCCTGATTAAAACCACGAGAAGCATACCTCTTTTTATGTAACGAAACAGGAATCACGATAACCCCATCAGACACATCTGGAACAAACCTCACCACCTCTCGACACATCTCCCCCATCTTATTTCCAACCGATTCAATATACTGATACTTACACAACTGAACCATGTGCTGCACAACAGGCTGTGCATAACTAGCAACCGCAACCAACGAATCCAAACTAGATGCACAACCAACATGGACAACTCCACCCGGCGAAGGACGATCACAATCTGGACACAAAAAAATACCGCTGATATCAACAGTATTCAAACATTTTTTACATAACACAGCACCCTCTAGTTCACACGCAACACAAAACTGCGGAAGAATATAATCAAAGAGTTTTGAGAACATGTGAAATTAGAATGTCTCATCAGACCACGCCGCTCGTGATACCAACCACCCATCCTGATATGCAACCACCTCAATAAACGCGCGCTGACCAAACCTCGTCTCAACACCATCCGTACGAGACGTACGCTGCGTCATAATCTCCAAACTTGCTCCACTCTCACTCTGCTCCACAATATTCGCCGTCAAAGCAGATGTCACAACCTGATCAGGTCCATCAGTCTTTCCTTCCATTTCAAACTTTAAACCTCGCAAGTATGCACGCATTTCAACATCCGCAAAAAACGCTGCATCATCAAAATTCTCAAATCCATTATCGCGAGCATAACTTCCCCATGATTCAACAAACACCCGTGAAATCTGTTTCATCTCAGTCTCAGCAGGATTTTCATCAACCACTTCTTCTGAATCGTCTAATTCTAGAGGCGGTACCGCATCGGGAACAAATGTATCAGGAACTCCAGGTTGATTCGGAATAATAATACCAGACTCATCTCTCCTAACTTCTATTTCACGATCACGAGATCCAAAATAAAAAACAACACCTATCACAACAATTGCAATAGCGACTCCTCCTATGATCAAAAATAATCTCTTGTGATGAATCATATACGTACATTGCGCTTATTAACCCTCCGCATCTTTAGCTTCCTTCGCATCTCGCTGTTTCAATAACGCCTTCGGATCTGTTGTCACCAACTGTTCCTCCTGTAAAGATGCCGCGACATAAATCGCCGCATGTTTTGAACCAGCAAAGAAAATTCCATGCCCAGGTGTCGCTTCTAGCAACAAATGTTTTTCCGAATCTGTAAGCAAGAATGTCTTTTGAATCACATCAATCGCAGCTGGAGATTGTTTCAACAACAACTGTAACGCCGAGTTATTCACAATAGCCTGTCCATACGGACTTCGCAAGAAATCATTCACATCCTGCGTAATCGTCGTGACACCCAGGAAATATTTACGGCCACGCTTCACAAGTGCAAACAAGAACTTCGCACTATCCTCAAACTGCATAATCCACCACGCCTCATCAACCACCAAAATACGCTGACGCTTCTCACTGCGAACAATATTCCAAATATAGGCCATCAACAAATACACAGCCATCGGTCGCAACTCATCCTCCAGGTCTCGCACACTGAACACCACCAATTTATTGTTCGTCTGTACGGTCGTTGGTGAATTAAACAATCCAGAAAATGTACCTTCAGTAAACTTCTTCAACTTAATGATAATATCACCCGTGCCTTCCATCCCCTCAAGCACATCCATAAAGTCTGTCATGATCGGCGGATCTACTTTTGTAAAATCAGAGTCAGGTGTAATATCTTTTTTCGCATACGCCTCCAACAACGCACGATCAAGCAGTGAATCCTCAGCAGGAGTAACTGTTTTCAAAATCAATCGCAACAATCCCTTCACAATAGTCACCGCGGACCGAATCAAATCTTCTCCATCAGTCTGCCCCTCTAGCGGTCGAGGCAAATCAAACGGGTTAACTTTGGATTTACTAGAAAGCGAAATATTAATGTACGTTCCTCCAACTGCATCTGATACCGCCTTATATTCCATTTCAGGATCAATCACAATCACCTCAGACCCCATCATCATCAAGCGTAGAATCTCAAGTTTAATCGCAAATGATTTACCAGCACCCGAAGTCGCGAACACAACCATGTGCCCATTTTGAAGACTAAACCGATCAAAAATAATCAAACTTTGATTATGCTTATTAATACCATACAACACACCATCATTAGATGTCAGATCTGCACTAATAAACGGAAATGAGGTTGCACACGGAGAACTCGAAAGATTAAACGTAATCATCAGCTCATCAATACCCAACGGTACCGTTGAATTGAAGCCAGCCTCGGCCTGATAAAACACCTTCTTCGTATACACCAACTTTCTATTAAACATGCCCTCAATCTCATCAGTAATCTTATCCAATTCTTTCAAATCTTTTGCGTAATACGTCACATACAACGCAAATTGGAAAAAATGCTCAATCCCCTGCGTCAGATCATCCCGAAGTTTTTCAATATCTTGCAAAGCAGCTTCACGCAATGGATCACGAGGAGCACCACTTTGCGCATCACTCATCAACTGAGCTTGCACCTCACCAACCTTCTTCTGCAATTGTTTCAAAATAACCGGTGCAGGAATGGGATAGAAAAACATGCTCACATCAACCGTCTTGTTGATATTCATGATTGGCCCAAACCAACCCACCGCAAGATACCGCGGATATGTCATCACAAACATGGTTCGCGCATACGTATCTCCCAACCGAATATGCGATGCATCTACCTGCATCGCTTGCGGAGCAATCACATCATGAATACTAACAACACCACGTCTATAAACGCGCTCCTCCTGCAACGCTGACAAATTATACTCCGCATCCCTAACCTCGCCAGATGCAACAGGTTTTTTTGTTTTTGTTCGTTTGTTTAAATCAAAAGCCATATACTATCAATCAAGACAAAATGTACTTACGTCTTCCAACTTTTCATGAGCAACAACATCAGGCCCAGCCGAAGGCGATACTACAAACCATGTATAATCCTGTATTAAAAACATATTATGGATCAACACGAAGTGTACTTACGTTTTCCAACTTTTCATTAGCAGCAACATCAGGATTATACGTATCATAATACAACTCAATAAGTGTCTGTGTATCCAATTGCGTAATCTTCAATCCCATCTGAGACAACCCTCCCGAAATACGACCCGCCAATAAATCCAACTGATACTTTCGTTTCTGAAATTCCTTTTCTTTCAACTTAATCGCTGCTCCTGGCGCCCACAATTCTGAAAAACGCTTAAAGAATCCTTTTTGTTTATTTGTATTCAATGGATTATACGGAACCACAACAAAATATCGTCGCTCCATGATATCCCCTAAATTAATCAATTGAGTAATAAAATCTCGATACTCCGCAGTCTGATTTTTCATCAACTCAGAAGTGTGTTCCTCCTCCTTCTTAACAAGCTTTTGCAAGTACGGATCAACGTTCAACTTTCTCGACTGAATAACAAACTGAATTGGCGATTCCAATGAATTTAGAAAAGAAACGTACGCAGCAATAATCGCATCTTGCTCATCAGCCGACTTCAAATAAAAATTGATACTTGAAACCAACAATACACGCCGAAGCGTTCCATCCTTCATGACCACAACCCCATCCCGAATCTCGCTAATATCCAAAAAATGCTTCGTGGCCGCAGCACGCTTCTTCATTTCTTTACTGATGACCTTCTTTCGGGCCTCCTTGTTTTTATCTATAGCCATTGTAATAACTTATTGCTTTTTATCATCACGTACCCCCGGCTCTTCAAACTGCATAGGTTTCAACACCTCTTCACTATCAGGAGAAAAAGCTCCTCCTGTATTTACCACCAACGACAACTTCGCTAACCGCGATTCAGTCGGACGAACATAATGTAAATCCTCAGGTGGCAGCTCTGGTGGTTTTTGCTTGATAAAAAGCTTCAACTCCTTATTCGAGTATTCCTTACTCCATACACGTGTGCGCGGACGTTTTGCCTGCTGCAAATAATTCAGCAAAAAATATTGAAACGGTAAGCCATTCACTTTATAAAAAGCAAACGTTAGCGATATACCAACCTCGACCAGCGCAACTGGAATAAAGAACATGAGAACCAACAACCTCCACGTAATCGCAACCAACAACGCAGTACCCAGCAAAATAATAAACTGACGCATCGTAATAGGACCAATAATCTTGGGTTCTACCGTCAAAAATTGTGGAACAACATACTGCTGTGGCATACACTTAATCCAACTCTATTATAGCAAAATTATAGTCTTCACACCTAACTTCTTAACCGTGTCGATAAATCTGTCAGTGCAGCAACTTCGTTTTCTTCCAAGACCAACAAATCATTCGCCTTTCGTTTCACGATCACCTCAGATAATGGCAAATTCCCAACAATACTCTGCTGTAACTGCTCCTTATAAATCGTCATCACTTCAGACTGCTTCCATGCTGCCTCACCCTTTTTCATATGCACAAAGGATTCCTGACCTAACAACCGAATCTTACCCTCAATTTTAAGTGCTGCTTCTTTCGCATCCTTATGCAGACGATGAAAATCTTCAAGCGTGTACGATTTCAACTCAGAAACGGGATTCGTCAAATTCGGAGGTGCTTTCACATCATGCATCGCTGGCTTGGTAGTCTTCAGATTATCCGACACCAACGGCTGACGTTTTGCAACTGGTACCTTCTTTAATACTTTTCGTACATCAGCGGACGTACCTCGATGCGCCACTTTCTTCTTTCCAGCAACCTTCTTCGTAAATAATTGAGCTCTTCGCTCTCGTAAATACTCTATCTTTTTTTCACGCTCACGCGCAGACCATGTCGCATGCAATTCATCATTCGCAATCTCAAGAATACGCAAAAATTTCTGAGCGACATCTACATCCATCCCCAGCCCACCCTTCTCCTGAGAACGCATCACCGCATCACGCGTTTCATACGGACCGCGCGTTTCCTTCAGGCGGGAAATGATAATCGAATGAAATTGTTTATTTAACTTTTCATCTTTATATTTTAATCCAGACTGAGCAATCGTATCACGAACCTTCTGATGCAGCTCAACTTGCGAATCCGCACCGGAAGCGTGTTTCTCAACCTGCTTCTGTGCCGTTACGACCTCCTTATGCTCATCCGCAACCAACACACCCGTCGTGTGCAACTTAGCAACCCCCTTCGCTGTGTCCATATTCGCTTGTACTGTAACAGCAGACGATGCACGTTTAACCGCAACCGGGCTCATGCGCTTTACCGCAGGAACACGTGCAACCGGAGCAACTTTCGCCACAGGAACCTTCTGCTTCGCAACAGCTCTCGGCACCACTTTTTTAACCACAGCCGGCTTCACAACAACTTTTTTAACAGGAACAGCACGAGGGACAATTTTTTTAGGAGAAGCAGGAACAGCAACCTCCTTCTTAGGAGGCAACGCCGCCTTTGACCGCAACACAGCACGAGGAACAACCTTCTTCACCGCCCTTGGCGCCACAGGAGCATTTACTCTCGGCGCCACAGGAACAGCAGCCTTCTTTTGAACCGGAACATCAAACGTGACTCGATCCTCACCAGCAACCAAAACCTCCATAATCGCATCACCAACACTCGCCTCCAACCCCAAGCCACCAGCCTTCACACTCTTTACGAGCGTTCTTTTAGCTCGATCAAAAGCGTATTCACCCTTAAAATAAACCTCACATAAATGTGCAAACCGCCGATTCAATCGATCATTTTCAAATCGCAGAGATTGATCCTTTTTAAGCTTCTCAACAAATGTTAGAAATGGGATCTTATTCTGCTGAAACGCCGCCTCCAACTGATCATCATATGGCTCTATCAACTTCGAGAAAAAAACCAATTCTATATCAAGCAACTTCTCTTGATCCAAGCCTTCAACTTCCAACAATGCATCAATATCAACAAAAAGATCGTCCGACGAACGCTCTCCAGCAAACACAGAACTCAGCAATACAAATAACTGAGCCTTGTGTTTCTCAAGCCCAAACTCAGCAACCACTGAATCAAATACAGCCATCTGTTTTTCATCGCCAAACTTCATACATTAAGAAAGTTGATCTTTCAAATCGTTATAACGTGTTTGCAACGCTTCCAAGTCTGAAATAATCGCCGCTTGGTCTGCCGTCTTAGACCCAAACACTTCACCTTTAATACGACCATTCATTGCTGAAATATCCCGCTTAAGGGCCGCAACAGCATCTTTTTGTGCTTTGGAAACCGCACTTCGACCCATAGATTTTGAACCAGCCTTCATAAGCGTTCCTGCTTCAGCCATGTGCTTACGCTGCGCTTTCGGTGTTTCAACACTCTTCACTGAAGACATAGAGGTTTTCAATCGCGACGAAACAGCGCCAAGTTTCTCACGATGAGAAGCCCGGTCACCTCGCATGACCTTGGCAGCCGCACCACCAGGGCCAGACTGCTTGCTCTTCACTGATTTAACATGTTCCAAAATCTCTTTCCTCAAACTTCCAATGAGCTGATCAACCTCACGTCGACGAGCAGGTGCCGTAGCAGATCCACTTGTCTCTAATGTCTGTCGCGTACTCAACGCCTCATCCAACTGATCCATCGCCCCTTTCAATGAACTATCATTGAACAAATCCTCATGCTTCATATCGCCACCAGCAGCATTCTTTCGATTCGTAGCCTTCCCTGCCACATCATTCGATTTAAACGCAGCATCCATACCACCAGCCGCCGTACTAAGCACGCTACGCGCCGCAGTAAACCGCGCGGGTGCAGAACCCGCCAGCATTCCATCCAACGCAGTTTCCAATGAACTCGATGATGTTTCAAGTAAAGCCTTATTTCCACTCGATAATTTATCAAATGATTGAGATAACCCAGTATCAACCGAAGAAACCGTTCCATCTTTCTTACGACGTCCTTTTGTAGCTACATCGGTATTATTTTTCTGCTGTGCAATCAAACTCGCCTCCTGAATAGAACGCACACCATTAATCTCAGAAGCACCCATCGTGTACGCACCCTTCTTAGGCCTACCATCTTTATGATATGTAGCCGCCACCTTCGCACCAGTAAAATAACCCGTTGCCGCATCAAAATCGATACTTTCATAACCCTTAACTTCTTTCAGCTTATCAGCTAACTTCGTACGACTTGCACCGGTCTTATTCTTCATACCCAGCAACGCCGCCTTCTCAAATTTCTTCTTATTCTGTGGCGACAAGTCCTTAAATGTTTCCTTATCCATCGCAAGCAGCTTAGCCTCTCCCACAGGATCCGCATCAACCATCTCTCCTTTACCGTTTCGAGCTTTCCGAATATCCAAATCGATCGTACCGTAAAACTTATTAAGTTCACCCTTAGTACTCGTAGCAATTTTATCTTCAACTGCCTGCTGTTTCGTTTTCCCTGAGGGAACATTCACATAATTCGCGCCACCAGCATTCGCCTCAGCAACAAACTGCTTTTGAAAATCTTTATCACCCCCACCTATTCCAGCAATATCGGATTTCTTATCATTAAAGTATTTATTCTTAGCAAGATGCAAAGCCGCCGCCTTATATTGCAAAGAACCCTTCGCAGAATTCTTCATCGTATCTGCGACTTGATCATTCGTAAGATCTTTAAATCCTTCTCGATTTTTACTAATCACTCCTTGCTCTAAGCGACGTGCCCCTGTTTCATCACCCAACGTACGTCGAGCACGCGCCTCACGCTCTGCATGCTTCAAAGAAGTATAGTCAGAATCCAAGCCCACTGCCTTACCAACCCCAGACTTCCTCACCTTCTCAACCCCAGCTTTTGTATACCCGGCCAACGAATCACCACCACGAGTAATTTCCATGTTCGCAACACCTTTTCCAACACGCTTGGCTCCGCCCTTTGCTAACTTCCCTACAAAGCGAGTTCCCTTTTTTGTAACACCTACTGCCGCACCACCAACAACCCCACCCATCTCAGAAGTAATTTTCAAACCAAGCAGTAACATCACGATCGAAATAAAAAACGTCATCATTGAATCTGAATCCAACATTTCATTACCAAATTTCTTCTGTCGTTCAGTTTGTATCGTCTCTGTACCAAATTTCGCTTCCTTTTCTTGCGCTGCTCGAATAGCCTGTGCATCAGCAAGCACTTCTTTACCCACTCCACCGCCAGAGGTTCCCGCAACAATCAACGTCAACCACAAGAAGAATGCCAGCAGCGGCCCTGTTACAATCGTTGAAATTAAATACTCCCACCACTGTCCGTATTGTTTCTTACCACGAGTTGGCATCAAATTTAATGCAAACGCGAGCGGAGAAAAAATAATCAAAATCCACAACATCGCAATGCGAATAACCAGATACGACAGAAAGACCATCATAACAACCACAACAACCGTAACCAAAATAGCAGCAAAAATATACGATATCAGCACTCCCATGAGAATCTTGTCATTACCAGCATCCCCAAAATCACCAATCGTAAACCAATCTTTAATGCCAAATGCCTGAAGAAAATTCCCACCCGCTGTATTACGAAAGGCAGAAACAAAGGAAAGCATCACAACCTGACCCACATCAATCACCATCAACGTAATCATCTTCGAGAAATTGATAACAACTGCAATAATGACGAACTTTGGTAACGATTTATAATCACCTAACAAATCCCCGCGATTAAGCAATGTACCAAATGCCATCATCAACATCAGAATCACGAGCAACATATTCGTCATGTCTCTCAGCAAAATCCACCCAATCGTTACCGCAGTCGAATCTCCAAAACTATTATAATGAGCTACTGCAACCACATTTTTCATGAGCCACAACATCAAATCACCCATCAACGGAATATACAACTTTCCAACTAAAAAAGACACCACTAAATTGATGGCCTGCAAAATTAAGTTAGTAATAGATACAGCTGCTGCTGCTGTCTGAGGAATCAAAAGTATCACGGGGATCATCATCCCAATACCAAAAATCGCATGCTTACGCCGCATTTTAGAAAAAATGTTCTGCTTAATCCACTCCATAGAAAAATGGATGGGGCATCTAAGAACCTGTTTAGTATCTTTGCGCCCAAAATAAAAATGTATTGCTTGTAATAAACTTACGATTCAGCTACTACCCATACGTTGCCTCGCATGTCGTTAACATACCACCGGCATGCCTCCTCATACGATACATCGTCTAGGCAGCATCTGAATGCAATTTTATTACAAAAGATACTAAACAGGTTCTGATGAAAGTTCCCCCTATATTTCCCATTAATTATAGCACAAAAAAGACCAGCGTGCAGCTGATCTTCATTACAATTTGTTGATAAAAAAACTACAAACTTCTCCACTCTCGAGCAAAGTCAGCAAATCGATCCTCAGTAATAGCATTCCGCAACGCCGACATAAACTGCTCCAGAAAAAATAGATTATGATACGTCGCAATACGCGCACCCAACAACTCATCAGTTTTAAATAAATGATGAAGATATGCACGTGTTACAGGTTTTTCCTGATCGGTTCCTTTACAATATGTACACATACACCACTCACATATCGGTTGAAGATCCTCAACGTGCGGCGATTTTGGTAATGAGATCCGAAACTTTCTCTGTACCCCTTCTGCACGCACGAACACGCCACCATTACGAGCCATCCGCGTCGGCACCACACAATCAAACATATCAATCCCCTGTTCAACGACATCAATTACATCCATCGGGGACGCCCCTAACCCCATCGTATACCGAGGTTTATCTGCGGGAAGCTTGCCATCCAGCCATTTCAAAATCTCAACCGTTTTATCCATATGATATCCAACAGACTCTCCCCCAACCGCAATCCCATCAAAATCCATTGCTGTGATCGCATCCGCACTCTCCTGTCGTAAAGATTTGTTATATCCACCCTGAATAATACCGAATAAAAATTGTTTCCATGGATGTGGTCCTGGTGTTTTCATCTGCTCAATACATCGAGCCGCCCACACATGCGTTTTAGCCATCGCACTTCGAGCATCATCCTCAGTCGCACTATCAGCCGTGCATTGATCAAACGCCATAATAATATCCGCACCTAACTTTTGCTGAATAATGATTGCTTCCTCTGGCGTGAACCGATGTTTAGATCCATCTAAATGAGACTTAAACATGACACCCTCATCATCAATCTTTACCAATCCATCTTTTTGTCCCAGAGAAAAAACCTGAAAACCACCTGAGTCAGTTAATATAGGCTTATCCCATCCCTGAAACTCATGCACACCTCCCAGCTTTGCCACCCGATCCTCACCCGGTCGCAAATGCAAATGGTATGTATTATTCAAAATAACGTCGGCCCCAATCGAACGTAGATCTGAAATATCCAACGTCTTCACCGTTGCCTGAGTTCCAACAGGCATAAATGCAGGTGTACGAATATCACCATGATCAGTATGCATGACCCCGGTCCGAGCTTTCCCATCTTGATGTGTAACTTCAAAAAATGACATATGCGAAAATCTAACACACAACTCTAATTTGAGCAATAAAAAAAGCCCGGATATGCCGGGACTGACTTTACTTACCTACAAAATCAACATTGCATCGCCAAACGAGTAGAAACGATACTTCTCTGCCACTGCATGCTTATATGCCTTTCTAATCAAATCAGTACCAGCAAACGCACTCACCAAAACAAGCAGCGTCGACTTTGGCACATGAAAGTTCGTCATCAATCCATCAATCACATTAAATTCAAACCCAGGCTTGATAAACATATCAATATCACCTTCATACGGCACAAGCGCACCCATCTTCTGATACACGCCCTCAAGCACACGAACCGTCGTCGTCCCAATTGCAATCACTCGATTTCCATTTACATGCGCCTGTAAAATCTTCTCAATATTTTCCTGATCAATCGACACACGCTCACCATGCATCACATGTTCTTCGAGCGTTTCTCCTTTCATCGGACGAAACGTACCAACCCCAACATCCAACACAACATCAGCAAACTGAATCCCGTGTGAATCACACAGCGCTAACAAATTTTCTGAAAAGTGAAACCCTGCTGTCGGTGCCGCAGCAGACCCCAACACATCAGCGTATACATTCTGATAATCATCAGGATTATCCGGAACCGTATCTACATACGGCGGAATCGGCACATCACCAAACTGCTCGCACAACGCAAACACCAAAGACTTCTCAATGTTAAACTGCACCTCAACAACTTTATCATCAGACTTTCGCATCACCGTCGCAAAAACATCCCCACCATATCCAGCAACATCCAAGTACCCCAAATAAATATCATCTCCCTCTGAATAATGTATCCCTGGATTCAATAATACTTCCCACGCACTCCGCGGTAACGCAAAATCTCCTCCCGGCAATTCATGTAAAAACTTCGTCACAAGCATCTCACAATCACCCTCACCCACTCGAGCACGAGCGTCCGCAACTTTATTCCATCCACGCAACCGTGCATTAAACACACGAGACACATTCCTCACAAGAACATCTCCTGGCTTCAATATCGTAATAATATTCCGAGATCGCGCATCAGTCAGTGTTACATCCTGACGATCAACGACCAACATACGCGAAAGCTCCCGCGGCTCAATCGGAGCTTGGGCAATCAATTCCTCCGATAAATCGTAGTCAAAATCTGACGTCTTCATAGAAGAATATGTAACCACATCGAAACAAAATAATCAATCAAAAAAACGTCCGAAGGCGTTTCTTAACAAACTATTTCAAGTACTTATACTTATTCGCATTATGCTCGTCTAGTGTCCGTCCATAATGCACGCGCCCACTTACATCAGTTAAGAAATAGGTGTATGGCGTTTCATCCGGATAAATCGCTGCTTTGATACTTTTAATACCAGGATTTGAAATTGGTCCTGCAGGCAATCCCTTAAACCGATATGTATTGTATGGAGATTCAATTCTCGAATCCTTCCTAGAAATCGCCGCGTCTCCTTTCTGTGTTACGTAATTCACACTCGAATCAACTTGCAACGGCATACCAATACGCATACGACTCCACAAAATATCGGAAACTTTTGCTCGATCGCCATTTGTATTCACCTCACGCTCAATAATTGATGCCATCGTGATCACGTCATACAAAGACTTATGCTGATCCTCTACTTCTTCACGCAATTTATCCGTAACCTTGTTATCAAAATTTGCTAACAACCGATCCACAATCATTTCAATAGAATCATCTGCATATACACGATACGTGTCAGGGAAAATATACCCCTCCAAACTCAAGCCGTCAGGAATATCGTGCAGAAACGGATACTTATCCATCAAATCAGACTTCTGATACTGCGGACGCGTTGCTTGAGCCGGTGTTCCTACAAATGCATAAAACTCAGCCTCTGTTGCCAACTCCATCTCCTCAAGAAGCGCAGCAATCTCACGCAACGTCCAACCCTCAATAACCTGAATCCGAACCTCAGGACGCGGTTCAAGTGGTGGTGGAGAATCGTACGTCACACGCTGATACACACGCACACCAACCAAAAACACACCATAAATCAATGCGATAAAAAAGAGAGAACGAAAGAGCTTATACATACTTATATTAGTTTTTGTTTTCTAAAATCTGTTTTATTTCATGAGATCGATCAGCGTGGGCCACCAACAAACCATCCTTTGTATCAACCACCACCACGTTATCCAAACCAATCACTGCAGTTTTTTTATCCTTCTGACCATAAATTAATGAATCTGATGTATCACGAACAGCAACATCCCCTCGCATCACATTACTTGTGGAATCCCCTTTCAACAATCGTTTCACTACATGCCACTTCCCGACATCAGACCACCCAACATCGCGCGCAACAAACATCGCCACACAATCTGCACGTCGTGTTAACAAAGACTCTACCGATGCGGCATCAAGATTATTATAAGCTTCTCGTGCGCCCGGTAAATCGCGCGCTAACTCCCTACACACCCGCAACAAATCTGGGTGCAACTGTTCCCACAATGCCAACACATGACCCAATTTATACATATACATTCCTGCATGCCAAAAATGCTGACCGCCATTAACCATCGTCGCACACGCATCTGAACCTGGCTTCTCCGTCCAACTTTTAATACCAAAAAATCCACCACCTGGCCCTTGATGAACCATCTCCCCTTGTTCTACATATGAAAAACCCGCATCAACTCGAGCGGCCGGCACACACGGTGTAACCAACCAATTCTCCGTTGAATCTACAAAGGACGCCGCGTGAGCCATCGCCAATGTAAATGCATCAGCATTCCCAATAAAATCATCTGAGGGGATCGAAAAAATAACATCATCATGCGATAAACGAGTTTCTAAAACTGCAGCCTCCAAACACATCGATGGACCAGTATTTTTTCCACATGGCTCGCGAATAATATTATACGACGATAATTCCGTAGCTTGTTCTTTTACAAACTCCTCAGCACTCGATGCACAACTCACAAAAACATTATCAGGACTATCAGCTAACGAAAATGCACGATCAATCGCAGCACGAAAAAGCGTCTCATCATCAACAAGACTATGAAACTGTTTAGGATGTGATGCGCTGGAAAGCGGCCACAATCGTGTACCAATTCCACCAGCACGTACAACTACATTCATATTATTTTTTCTGACTTCTTATGTGCTGCAAACACATGTCCGCATGTTCCTTTGTATCTTTATATGCCGATGTTGCAGCAACCGCACCCTGCGCACTTGCCGTTACAATTTGCTTAAAACCAGCACTCGCATTTGTGACATCACCCGCAGCAAAAACACCATCAATATCGGTAGCCATCGTATATGGATCAACATTAATCTGACCACGTTCATCAAAATCAGTACCCAACTGCTTAGCTAAATCAGCACGCGGCAGAGAACCAATCTCTACAAACACAGCATCTAACGCTAATTCCTTAGAACCCTCAAAGCCTTCCTTTAATGTTACACCAGCAACCTTCTTATCACCAGAAAAAGCCGTTACTTCGTTATTATATACATATGAAACCTCCGATCGCGCTTTCAACTCATCCAAATTCGCAGGCTCCGCACGATCCAAATTATCTTCACGCACAATCATAAATACATGCACTACACCCATATCCAATAGCTGATTCGCTGTTTTAACCGCACTGTCTCCACCACCAACAACCGCAACCTTCTTACCCTTATACAAAGGACCATCACACGTTGCACATGAATGCACCCCATTCCCTTTAAAATCATCCTCACGATCTAATCCTAATGTTCGATGTTCCATCCCAACCGTCAAAATCAATGTCATACCAACATATTCCACATCACCAACCTTCACCGTCATACAATGTCGTTTCTGCGAGACCAAATCAGCCACACCGTCAACAATCTCAACACCTGTATCCACAGCCTGCTCTTTCATCTTTTGCATTAAATCAAACCCATCGATCCCATCCTTTCCTGCACCAGGCCAATTATGAATCACACCTGCCAATAATGTTTCACCACCAAACACCTTCTGAATCAACAATGTTTTCAAATTATATCGAGCAGCATAAATCGCCGCACTGTATGCCGCTGCTCCTCCTCCAATAATTATAGTATCGTAGCTCATATCAATGGTCTCCCCGTCATTTCTGGCGGTTGTTTCAATCCTAAAATAGAAAGTATCGTTGGTGCCACATCAGCCAAAATCCCCACTGGTGGCAGTAAACTCAAATCGCCCTCTGGCGGATCTCCTGCCGGCCCAGCCTGACCTTCCCACTGCGCTCCCATAATAACAAAGGGAACGGGATTCGTAGAATGTTCTTTATCTTTCTCTCCTGTCTGCAAATTCACCGAATTTTCAGCATTTCCATGATCCGCAGTCATAAGCGCAACACCCCCACGCGCAAGTGCCGCTTCCACAATCTGTCCTAATGCCGCATCAACATAACCAGCAGCCTGCTTCGTAGCATCAAATGACCCCGTGTGACCAACCATATCTCCATTAGCAAAATTCACAAATATAACGTCATATTTTTCAGACTCAATAGCCTCGACAGTCTTTTTTGCAATTTTGTCTGATGACATCCCCGGAGCTTTATCGTATGACTCAACAGAGGGTGACGGAATAATTTCTCGATCTTCTCCCGGAAACGGATCTTCAATCGTACCATTCAAGAAAAAAGTGATGTGCGCATACTTCTCAGTCTCAGCGATATGATACTGCGTCATACCCGCCTTACTAATAACCTCGGCCAAACTATTTTGAATAACAACCGGAGCAAAGGCAACACCAGAAACCGGCACGCCCTTTTCATATTCAGCAAATGTCACAAAAACTAAATCTTTGTAGTCAGGCCGAGCAAACTCAGAAAAATCCGGAAGCACAAAAGCCTTCGTTAACTGACGAGCGCGATCTGGTCGAAAATTTGAAAAGATCACCGCATCTCCATCTCTGATAGAACCAATCGGTTTCCCACCAGACACAACCGTCACACACGGAAATTCCTCATCATAAATCTCTTTCGCATATGACGCATCAATTGCAGCAAGCGGGTCTTCTGTTGTTTCAGGAGCTTCTCCTGTTCCATCCCATGTCATAGACCGAAATGACTTCTCAACACGCTCCCATCTATTATCACGATCCATCCCCCAATGCCGACCACCCAACGACGCAATTTTCCCAACACCAATCTCCGCAATCTTAGCATTCAATTTCTCAATAAACCCCTTCCCTGAATTATATAACGCATCACGACCATCCATAAACACATGCAAGAATACATTCTTAATTCCATTACGCTTCGCTAATTCCAAACACGCATACATGTGAGCCTGCGCAGCATGCACATTCCCCTCTGAAGCCACACCTAAAATATGTAAACGAGATTTATTTTTCTTCGCATGATCAATAGCTTTTTTAAAAGCTGCAATATCAAAAAAAGACTCATCATCGATGGACTTATTAATACGAGGAAACGTTTGATAATACACGCGACCAGCACCAATATTAAGGTGACCAACCTCAGAATTTCCCATCTCCCCCCAACTCAACCCAACTTCATTTCCCGATGAAATCACCGTCATGGACGGATATGTGTGCATGTAACGATCAAGATTCGGCGTTGCTGCTCGAGTAAGCGCATTTCCTTCAGAATCTGGAGCAACACCCCACCCATCACAAATAATAAGTACTAAAGGCTTCGGTCGTGTTTGTGATTTTGTCGCAGAATCATTTTGAATCATATTTTTCAGCCATTATGCGAATAAGCGATGAGGCATACCCATGGTACGTCGATGAGCTTTGAACATATTGGATGTAAAATAAGACAAAATGAAATGCGACAAAATTGCAAATAGGGCCGAAGGTCGTGTTTGTTCTGACATAGTTGTGTATTGTATGTCATTTTAAAATTCGTTGCAACGAACATAGTGCGAATTCCAACCAATAAAAACAACACTTATCCACCATTGACAAAATTGCATATCAATGCTATTATATTGGCCCGTTCATTTATACTATGGTAGCAATTTAGGAGGCACGCCATGGAATCACGACGAAACATCGCTATTCCGCGATTTCGAAGAAGTCGATTTTTCGACACAGAGCACTTTGGAAAGCGACTCAATTGTCCGTCTCACACCGAGACAGAGGCAACCGTGAGCATTCCCAAAGGTCATTCGTACACAAACATCACCGTGCCCATCGGAGAAGTCTCTGTGCTTGCCGACGTGGGCGCCGATAACTGCTTCTAAACAACCTACTGATGACTTTTTCTAGCGCGCGAGTTGTAATGTCAGATACGCCCAAGCAGAACCCCATTGTTCCCAAAGCACTCGTCACTCCG